>JBJEQS010000389.1:0-23179 GCA_051881875.1 Oscillospiraceae bacterium | reverse complement strand
ATTGACTAAAAATAGGAGGCGGCAACTTGCCGCAAAAAGCTGGGCAAAAACTTTTATTTTTGGTTGTCGAACTCATGTTATTTTATATTATGAACGATAATCCGCATTTATAGAAACATATTCATGTGTAAGGTCACAGCCCCATGCTGTTGCTGTTGCTGTTCCGCATTTTGCGTCAATTCTTGCTGTAACCTTATCCGCTGAAAGTATGCTTGTTGCAAGCTCCTCACTGAAATCAGCCGGCATACCATTTTCCGCAAGTATTGTCTTTCCGTTTACGCTTTCAATCTGTATAGTTACTGTATCCGGATTGAATTCTGCTCCTGAGTATCCCATTGCACAGAGTATTCTTCCGAAATTTGCATCACTTCCGAATACCGCCGCTTTTGTAAGATTTGATGTTATAACTGCCTTGCTGAGAATTTTTGCATCTTCCTTTGACGGTGCATTTTCAACGATTACCTCAAAGAGCTTTGTAGCGCCCTCGCCGTCCTCTGCAATCCTCTGTGCAAGATATGTATTGACTTCATTGAGAGCTTCACAGAATTTCTTATAATCATCATTCTTTTCAGTAATTTTAGTATTTCCTGCAAGACCGTTTGCAAGTACAAAAAGACTGTCATTTGTAGATGTATCGCCGTCTACGGAAATCATGTTGAATGTATCTTCAACATTCTCTTTAAGAGCCTCCTGCAAAAGCTTCTTGTCAATTGCAATATCGGTGCATACAAATGCAAGCATTGTACCCATATTGGGGTGAATCATTCCCGAACCTTTGCACATACCTCCGATTGTAACGGTTTTGCCGTCAATTTCAAACTGTACTGCATACTGTTTTTTGCGTGTATCGGTTGTGAGAATAGCTTCTGCGGCTAAATCTCCTGCCTCCTCTGTATCGGAAAGCATTGGTGCAAGCTCCTTTATTCCCTTTTCAATAATATCCATGGGGAGCTGTTTTCCGATAACTCCTGTTGATGCTGAAAGAACCTGTTCAGCCTTTTCAAGTCCTAGTACTTCTGCTGTATATTCGGACATACGCTTTGCATTATCGTATCCCTGCTGACCTGTGCAGGCATTGGCAATACCCGTATTTACAACAACAGCATTTACAGTTTCAAAATTTTCAACGATATAGCTGTCCCACTTGACAGGTCCAGCCTTTACCTTGTTTGTTGTGAAAACTCCTGCACATACAGCAGGTATTTCAGTATAAATCATTGCCATATCCCTGTTTGTTTTTCCTGCCTTTATTCCGGCACGCAGACCATATGCCTTAAATCCGTTTACAGCGGTAACTCCGCCTGATATATTCTTCATAATAAAAATACCTCCATTGTATGATTTAAAACAAATTTATTATACATCACTTTGACAAGTTTTGCAATACCGATGTAAAAAAACACACGCAAATCAATTTTTGTAGGGGCACCATTGGTCGCCCGTTGTGGTTCAATTGAAATTTGATTGGTACTGTTCTGCGAACTGTGTTCGCACAAACTTTTTTTGAAAAAAGTTTGACAAAAAACTTTTTTGAACGATTGAAGGGCGGGGACTCTGTCCCCACACCCCTGTGGAGTTTCGCTCACTGCGGTGAGCGACCAAAGGCTTTGCCTTTGGAAACCACCAGCTTTTTGAAAAAAGCTGGGCAAAAACTTGCGGCGAGCCGCCGCCGGCAATTTCGTTGCTTATCTGAATAAAATCTTATTGTACCTACCCGAAAATTTTTATAAGGCTGACAATAAGGTGATACACAAGGTAAGTCGCATATAATTGGTTGCCATAAAAAAATATTGACTAAAAACCGGAGGCGGCAACTCGCCGCAAAAGCTTGACCAAAACTTTTATTTTTGGTTGTCGAACTCACGTTATTTATGTATGGGGCGAACTGTGTTCGCCCGTTATGATTTACCTGAAATTTCTGCTGAATTAAGAAATTCCGTCATTTTTTCAGAAAAAATTCAACCGTCCTGTCATCTTATAAATTATACCCTTTCGCCCTTAATCCATCAATTACATCAGCGAGTATTGCAGCATTTGTCGATGATACCGAATGAAGCAGAATTATTTCTCCGCCATGTGCTGAAGACAGTATTTTTTCCTTTGCCTGTGCACAGTCAGGCTGTGAATCAACATTCCAGTCAACATATGCAAAACTCCACATTATCGTTTTATATCCCATATTCTGAATCGTTTTAAGTGAATCCTCCGAGAATTCACCGCATGGAGGACGCAGATACTGCATTTCATATCCATACTTGTCCAATACAAAATTATGCAGACTTTCAACTTCTTCAATCAGTTCGCTTTCTGATATTTCAGACATTTTCTGATGTTTCATACCATGATTTCCGATACAGTGACCTTCTTTTATCATACGATTTACAAGTTCCGTTTCTTTCTGTGCATAATCTCCTGTAAGGAAGAATATCGCTTTAACATTCTTTTCTTTAAGCACATCGAGGATTTTTTCCGTATATCCGTTTTCATAACCCTGGTCAAACGTCAGTATAATTGTGTTTTCATCAGATGAGAGTGCATAGGCAGAACTGTCGCCATAAAGTGAATTGAATTCAACAGCACCGTAAGGACGATTATTTTCATCATACTGAGTACCCTGTCCATATCCCTGAGCATATGCCGCAATGGAACTTGCCGGTATAACAGCGGTAAGTGCCATAATAAAAGCTGTTAATTTCTTTTTCATTTATAAAAGCCTCTTTTTTTATTTATGAGGAGTAACCATGCAAGACATTATTGCCTTGCAGAATTATTATATTCCGCTTGCAGACATATAACCGCTGTAAATAATGTATATGCCGCCATAAAAAAGAAAGACCGCTTTTCAGCAAAAATTCAATGGATTGATTTTTTGCATATAATCTGACAGAATATTTCATCAGTTGTCAATATAAAATATTATTGCATAGTGTAAAGAATATTGACAAAAAATGAAACATAATTTATTATTTATGTAAGGAGTGGTAATTATATGAGTAATTTAGTATTTCTATATGCTGTATGTTCAAATAAAGCCGGAATTCCGGGAATAAGCGATTTCCATGAATGGTCATTCAGCATATATGAAAACGGACAGTGTCTGTATATCAGATATCTGTTCGGGGAAAAGGAAAAATACAGACGGTATATGTCTGTTTCCGATATTACATTGAAAAATATACGGAAAATAATAAAGAGATATGAAATACAGATAGATTTACTTAAAAATGCGGATATCGACAATGATTATTATAACAGTATGTCCATCAATAAATTCATGTTCTATGATACGGAAATAAAATGCAGTTTCAGAGATGATGATAAAAAACAGAATACCAAGAATGTAATTTCTGATAAAACAGTTATGGATTATGAAAATACAATAAGACAGATTTTTTCTGAAATATGTTTTCAGCTCGAAAGGGACGGCATAAAAATGGACATACATAAATTCAGCAGAAAAGTATTGTTTTCATACTCATGTTTTTCCGGAGAAGATGAGGAATACGGCACAGACTGCAATGAATGGGAATTTCGCATATATGAGGACGGAAGATGTGCATATATAAAATATCTGTTCGGCGAAATAGAAAATTACAGGCGTAATGTATTCATTTCAAAAGATACGCTTGAAAAAGTAAGAAGTATAATATTAAATTATAAACCACAGATTGATTTTCTTAAAAACGCTGAGATTGATAATGGCTCATGTGACGGCGAACTTAATATATTTGAATTCCACGATTCAAGGATAGTATGCCGTAACATAGAGTATGTTGATGTCAGAAAGATAAAAAATGAAAACGAAAAATATTTCCTTGAATATGAAGATAACATAGTTTATGAAAATACGCTTATACAAATTTTTACGGAGATATGTTCAGCACTTGAAACTGACGGCATAGAAATGAATTTGCATAAATTCAGAAGAAAACCAAAGCTTTTCATATAATATTGCTGCCACAATTAACTATTGAATTTTCTGCTTGCACCGCTGCCGAAATACGTCGTCAGAAAGCCTTGAAATCACGCAAATCAATTTTAGCAAATGCGAACTGCATTCGCCCGTTTATATTTCAAACAATTTTATAGCTTCTGTAAGGGGACGCCCTCTCGTGCAGGGCTTCCCCTCTTTTCAGCTTTGCAGGCTGAAAATTCACCCCTTGCGGAGCGTTTTTAAGGCAAAGAGTTTCGCCGTCTGCGGACGGCGACCAGCTTTTTTGAAAAAAAGCTGGGCAAAAAACTTTTGGTTTCGGATTTTGTTTTGTTGGTTCGGTTTATATCTACCCGACCGCTTTGATAAGGTTGATACTCAAAATCGGAGGCGGCAACTTGCCGCTTCGACAACGGTTCTTCGTATAAATCTTCATCAGTTAATTGGTGGAGCAATAAAACGGAATATGTCATCTGTGTTTTCAGCGATATATTTTGCCCCTGCATTTCTGAGTTCATCATAATTCCCATAGCCGAAAAGTACGCCTATGCAGTCTATTCCAAAATATGCAGCACCTTTCACATCAAACTCCCTGTCGCCGACCATCACAACATCTGAATAATCATTTATGCCGCATGAATCAAGTGCATATTTTATTACATCGGATTTGATTATCCTTGTCCCCTCCATATCTGCACCGGCAATATATCTGAAATATTTTGCAATGCCGAGTCTTTCAAGTATCTTTACTGCATACGGTTCAGGCTTTGATGTTGCAACAATCAGAGTTTTGCCGATATCATTCAGTTTTTCAAGAAGTTCCTCCATTCCGTCATATATTGTATTTTCATAAAGTCCCCTGACGCTGTAATATTCCCTGTAATATTCTATGGCGATTTTTGCCTGTTCTTCAGTAAATCCGTAGAAATTCATATACGAGTCACGAAGCGGAGGGCCTATGAATTTATGAATTTCTGTTTCATCTTTTACTTCTATATTAAATTTGCTGAGTGCATATGTTACGGCTCTGCAAATTCCTTTTCCTGTATCAGTAAGTGTACCGTCAAGGTCAAACATTATAGTATTATACATAAAAATCCTCCGTCAGCTGAATAATTTTCACAAAAAAACAGAATGTTTCCGCAAAAACATTCTGCTGAAAAATTTATAAATTGTATCTGCCTATTTAACTTCAATATACGATTTCACAAGAATCTGAAGCAGTTCATCTCTGTCAATGTGGCGAATCAGACTTCTGGCATTGTTGTATGTCGTTATGTATGTCGGGTCTTCGGACAGAATATATCCTACAATCTGATTTATCGGATTATATCCTTTTTCTGTAAGTGCATCATAAACGATAGTCAGAGTTTTTTTGAGTTCAGTTTCTCTGTCATCATTAACCTTAAAAGTCATTGTCTTATCGCACATATTATCATCTCCTTATTGTAAATAATATTATACCCTATTTTTTTTAAATAAACAAGAGATTTTAAAAAAATTTATACTTTTTGATATTTTTTATATTATTATTTTATGCAGTTTTTACAATAATTTATTCATCAATTCCAAAATATTCAAGAAGAAATACTGTTTCGCCTGCACCTGATTTATCACTATGAATATCAGCAACTTTCCAGCCGTTTTCAAGATAGCCGTTTATTTCTGAAATTTTACCCTTAATTTCCATAAGTCCTGCATAGAATAATTTCTGCTGTCCGATGTATCCTGAATAATCCACTGCATTCTTATCATCAATAAGTTTTTTATTGTTCCCGAATTTCATTTGTTTATAATCCTCCTTGTAATATTTTTGTAAATGCCAGACTGCTAAACAATATTTGTACATTGCAGTGCAGCTTGCCGCTTAAAGTCCGTTCGGATTATTTTTGATGAAGTTCCAGCTGTCCTCGCACATTTCATCAATTGTCAGCTTCGCTTCCCAGCCAAAAATTTCCTTAGCCCTTGAGGCATCTGCATAATATGAACCTATATCGCCTGCACGTCTTGGAGCGATTACATATTTTATCGGCTTGCCGCAGGCTTTTTCAAATGCCCTTACAACTTCCATAACACTTGTGCCTTTTCCGGTTCCGAGGTTTACAGGTTCAAAACCCTTATGGCTGAGTGCATATTCAACCGCACACACATGACCTCTTGCAAGGTCGCATACATGAATATAATCCCTTACGCCTGTTCCGTCAGGAGTATCATAATCATTGCCGAAAACATTAAGCTTTTCAAGCTTTCCGATTGCAACCTGTGAGATATATGGGAGCAGATTATTCGGAATACCATTCGGGTCTTCTCCGATAAGACCTGTCTTATGAGCTCCGATAGGATTGAAATATCTGAGTGCCGATACGCTCCATTCATTATCCGAAACACACATATCTCTGAGTATCTGTTCAATCATTACCTTGGTATATCCATAAGGATTTGTTGCAGATGTACGCATTTCCTCCTTGTATGGTGACGGGTTGTCCATTCCGTATACTGTTGCTGATGATGAAAATACTATGGTTTTGCAGTTGTATTTTCTCATTGCATCAAGCAGAACAAGCGTTCCCGATACGTTGTTATGATAATATTCAAGAGGTTTCTGAACTGATTCTCCGACTGCTTTAAGACCTGCAAAATGAATTACCGCATCAATCTGATTTTCCTCGAATATCTTACAAGTACCATCAAAATCAAGAATATCTGTCTGATAGAATTTTATATCCTTTCCTGTAATCTGCTTTATTCTGGATAATGCCTCTTTCTTTGAATTGACAAGGTTATCCATTACAATTACTTCATATCCGTTTTCAAGAAGCTCAACGCAGGTATGGCTTCCGATAAAGCCTGTACCTCCTGTTACGAGTATTTTTTTCATTTTTTAATCTCCTTTTTTATAATTATATGCCCTGATTATAATAATAATTCAATTATACTTCATATAATCTGAAATGTCAATTTGTTAATCATTCAGCATGGCATACAATTCGCTTTTTCTGAAGCCTGTTTCCTTTGCAACAGCCTTACACGCATCAACGGGCTTTTCTCCGTTTGCTATAAGCTTTTTCACCTGTTCAAATGCAGTATCTATGCTCATATCCTCCGTTTTTGTTTCCTTTGCCCCCTCGATTACAAGCACATACTCACCCTTTGGCTGTTTGATTTTATAATATTCAATCGCTTCGGATATGGTCATTCTCAATACTTCCTCATATACCTTTGTCAGTTCACGGCATAGGGATATTTTTCTGTCGCCGAAATATTTCAGCATATCCTCAAGAGTTGCTGTAAGCTTATGCGGTGCTTCATAGAATATCATTGTTTCCGTTTTGGATTTTGCGTGTTCAAGATGTTCAATACGCTGTTTTTTCGTTACCGAGAGAAATCCCTCAAATGAAAATCTTGATGTATTAAGTCCCGATATTGCAAGAGCCGATACAACTGCACTCGGACCGGGTACAACCTTTACAGGAATATCATGCTCATAGCACATTTTTATAAGCGGCTCTCCGGGGTCGGATATGCAGGGCATACCGGCATCGGTAACTACTGCACAATCCTGTCCGCCGAGTATACGGTTTATTATGTTATCGGTGCATACACCTGTGCTGTGTTCATGGTATGATACAAGAGTTTTTTTAATATCATATCTGTTTAAAAGCTTGAGAGTTACCCTTGTATCCTCAGCGGCAATGAAATCAACGCTTTCAAGGGTATTCAATGCCCTGATTGTTATATCCTCCATGTTGCCTATCGGAGTACCTACAACGTATAATGTACCTGACATAAAAATATAATTCCTTTCAACATTTATAATTTATAAATTCTTTTCATTTCATCAGAATATTCACTGCCGTTATGCGTATACAGTGACGGCATTATTTTAAGAAACGGCTTTGAACCTTTTTTCCCTTCAATCAGAAAAAGCCATGGTGCTTCATTTGGATTTTTGCTTACAAATCTTATTCTTTTCGGCTCTATATGATGATTTTTCATAGCTGTTATGACATCTGCAAGTCTTTCAGGACGGTTGCATATACATAATCTTCCGCCGAATTTCAGCAATCTGTCAGCGGCTCTGCATACATCATCTATATTGCACATTATCTCATGTCTTGCGATACGCTGTGACGGGATAAGGCTTTCCATGCCTGCATTAGTCGCCTTATATGGCGGATTGCAGGTAACAAGACTGCATTTTCCAAGCGGTGCATCATTCCACAAATTTTTCATATCGGCACATACAGGCTCTATGAAATCAACATCTGAACTTTTTTCAAGTCCTGCATTAAGCTGTTCAATCGCATTTTCCTGTATATCAACTGCATATATTTTCTGCGGCGGCATATCATCTCTTGCCATGATAAGCGGTATTATTCCGCAGCCTGTTCCCAAATCGCATACGATATCCTTTTTCTTATATTCCGAAAAATCAGCAAGCAGAAATGCATCTGTACCAAAACGATGATTTTCACTTGCACAAACATATATTTTTTCTGATAATTTTTCAAAATTAAAATCAGCCATTATATCCTCCGATAAGCTTATTTAATATCTTATTATAGCATATATTATCATTTTTCGCAATTGATTTCTGCAAAATAAAAAACATATAATGCCTTACAAAAAATTTCCGCATAAATACTGAAAATTTTTTCATTTTGGGTATTTTCATTTTCGACAAAATGTATTATAATATAAGTAACTCTTTTTTGAAAGGATTTTATGCTATGCTAAACAAGGTAAAAGTAAGTATCTGCGGTAAGGAATATACTCTCCAGACCGAAGAAGATTCAAGCTACATCAACAGTCTGGCGAGATATGTTGAAAAAAGAATAAATGATATAACATCTGAAAATCCCAACGTTTCACAAGGTTCAGCCGCTGTAATGGTTGCATTCATGGCTCTTGACGAATTAAGTCAGGCTAACAGAAATATGGATAACCTCAGAAACGAACTCAAGGATTATGTTGATGAGGCTGACAAAGCCATTTCAGAACGTGATGATGCTATGAGAGAACTTGAACTTATCAAGTCAAAGATTTATCAGATGGAAGGCAACAAAAAACTTAAACAGCTCAAGGACAGCATAGATGCCTGAGATACTCGCTCCGGCAGGCAGCCCTGAATCCCTTACAGCTGCATTAAGATGCGGTGCTGATGCTGTATATATCGGCGGAAAGTCTTTTTCTGCAAGACAGAACGCTTCAAATTTTTCACCTGATGAAATTAAAAAAGCCGCTGAACTCTGTCACCTTTACAATGCAAAACTTCATATTGCACTCAATACCATAATTTTTGACAGTCAGCTCGATGAATTCTGCAAGTGCGTCCGGAATTATGCACTTGCAGGTGCTGACGCCTTTATCATTCAGGATATAGGGGCGGTGGAATGTATCAGAAATATCTGTCCCGATATTCCTCTCCATGCTTCAACACAAATGACAATCCATACTGTAAATGGTGCAATTGCGGCAAAGAAACTCGGCTTTCAGCGTGTCGTACTTTCAAGAGAATTATCACTTGAACAGATAAAGGAGATTTCCGCCCTTGATATTGAAACTGAAGTCTTTGTTCATGGTGCTTTATGTATGTCCGTATCCGGACAGTGCTATATGTCAGCAATGATAGGCTCAAGAAGTGCCAACAGAGGTCTTTGTGCCCAGCCGTGCAGACTGCCGTTTACTGCAAAAAAAGGACAGGATTTCTATGCACTTTCGTTAAAGGATTTATGCCTTGCGGAACATATTAAGGAATTAACCGATGCAGGCGTTGACTCATTTAAGATTGAGGGGAGAATGAAGCGTCCGGAATATGTTGCCGCTGCTGTAACCGAATTCAGAAAAGCCTGTGACGGTATCTCCCCCGATACCGATACATTAAGGGCTGTATTTTCAAGAAACGGATTTACAGACGGATATTTCACAGGGAAACGTCAGGATATGTTCGGAATACGCATGAAAGATGATGTTGTATCAGCCGAAAGCGTTCTTCCGTCACTCGCTCAGCTTTACCGCAGAGAAAGAAAATGCGATACGGCTGATTTTTCAGTGACAATGAAAAAGGATATGCCTGTAAAAGTAACAATATCCGACAGAAGCGGCAATTCAGCGGAAGTATCAGGCGATATTCCTCAGACTGCTTTAAACCGCCCTACAGATATATCACAGCTGTCAAAACAGTTCTCAAAGCTTGGCGATACGATTTATGAATTCGGAAATATATCCGCTGAAACAGATGACGGAATTATGCTCCCTGCCTCCTCACTCAATCAGCTGAGAAGGGACGCTGTTTCATCTCTCAACAGTCAGCGTATAAAAACAAATACTCCTGTCTATTCCATAAACCATGATTTTAAACCGCATACAGAAAAACATCTGTCTGCTGAAAATTTAAATTTAAGAATAAGTGTCAGAAAATTCAGTCAGCTGAATGATATTTCCGAAAATATCATCGAAAAGCTTCAGTATATCGCTCTGCCTTATGAGGAAGCCGAAAAACATCAGAAAATAATTTCCGATAAATTAAGAAAAAAAATTATCCTCATACCCGAAAGATTTATTTCTGATGAAAAAAATACCGAAAAGCATCTTGAAACTCTTTTAAATGCCGGATTTTCTCATCTTATGTGCAGTAACATCGCATACACCGAAACAGGCAGAAAATTCGGATTCACACTTCATGGCGATTTCGGTCTGAATATTTCCAACTCATACAGTATCAGGAAATATTCATCGCTCGGTCTTTCAGACGCTGTTCTTTCACCTGAACTTAAAATAAATCAGATAAACAGACTTGATTCCGATATTCCGCTTGGTGTAACCGCATACGGCAGACTCCCTTTAATGCTTACTGTAAACTGTCCTGTTAAAAATCAGGCAGGCTGCGGAAAATGTACTTCATCTCTCACTGACCGCACAGGAAGAAATGCTCCTGTATTATGCAGAAACGGATATTCAGAAATATTCAATCCTGAAAAAATATATATGGCTGACAGGCTTGATGAACTCCATGCCGCTGATTTTCTTATGCTTGTTTTCACCGATGAAACATCTTCGGAAACTGCGGATATTATACAGGCATATCTTAATAAAAGAGCTGCTCCGGAAAATATTACAAGAGGACTTCTTTACAGAGGTGTCAACTGATAAAATACAGAAATGAGGAATTAAAAATATGAAACTTACAAAAAAGGGACTTGTGTTCATAGCCCTTGTGGCTGCCTCTATGGTTCTCGGCTCAATGATTGCTGTTATGTGCAGTAACTCATCAGTACTCAAGTTTCTAAGCTATGCCAAGACAATCGGCATTGACGACGGCAGTCCTATGGTCATAGACCTTATAGTTATACAGCTGACTTTAGGATTTTCAGTAAATATAAGCGTTGCACATATAATAACATTCTTTGCCGCAATACTTTTATACCCTAAAATTTCAAAAAATCTTGAATAGCATTACATAAAAATTATCGGGTATCATATATCTTATAAAGTACCCGATTTATAATGCCATGCCTGACGGCATATTTTTCTATATGACAGGCTCTTTTTTTATACGTCCGATGATATATGTGTTCTTTACAAAGGAGATTTTAATTTATGTTTACCAAAGATATAGGCATTGACCTCGGTACTGCCAATACCCGTGTTTATATGCGTGGAAAAGGCATTATAATCCGTGAACCGTCTGTCGTTGCCGTTAATACACGCACTGAAAAAGCAAAATATGTTGGTCAGGATGCAAAAGATGTAATCGGACGAACCCCCGGTTCAATCATTGCAGTAAAACCTCTTAAAAACGGCGTCATCGCTGATTTTGACATTACTATAACAATGCTTCAGGAATTTATCAGAAAAGCTCTCAAAGGTACTCTCTTTTCAAAGGCAAGAGTAATCGTCTGCATACCGTCAGGTGTTACTCCTGTTGAAAGACGTGCTGTAAAGGATACTGCTGAACTCGCCGGAGCAAAAACCGTATTCATTGTCGAAAAACCTATGGCTGCCGCTGTAGGTGCAGGACTTCCCATTGATGAGGCAACGGGAAACATGATAGTTGATATAGGAGGCGGCACTACTGAGGTTGCTGTTATATCACTCGGCGGAATAGTTGCTTCATGCTCCATAAGAATTGCAGGCGATGAATTCGATGCCGCCATAGTAAGCTTTATAAGAAGAAAATATAACCTCCTTATCGGTGAACGCACCGCCGAGGAGATAAAAATGAATATCGGTTCTGCATATCCTGAAGATGAGGAAGAAAATATGGAGATAAAAGGAAGAAATCTGCTCAACGGTCTTCCTGAAAATATTACAGTATCATCTGCCGAAATAAGAGATGCTCTCGCTGAACCGCTTTCAAAGGTAATTGATGCAATAAAAACAACTCTTGAAAAGACTCCTCCCGAACTCTCGTCAGATATAATAAGTCAGGGCATAACTCTCGCCGGAGGCGGTGCATTGCTCAAAGGTCTTGACACACTCATAAACCATGAAACAGGTATGCCTGTATATATCGCTGAATTCCCTCTCGACTGCGTTGCGGAAGGTATGGGCAGAATTATCGAAAATCCGTCCGAATATCAGGACGCCCTTACCGATGAACCGCACTATTATTGATATATATACACATATCTTCCTACCTCAAAAGGAGTGTTTTTTAAAAAATGAGTGAATTTTTCAAATCCTTTAAATTCAAACTTATTGTATGTATTATCGCTCTGCTTGCAGGCTTCATGCTCTGCTCGGCAGTTTCCGAGGGTACTCCTTTTTCAAGTGCCGATTTTATAAACACCATAACAAATCCTGTAAAAAAATATGCCGCTTCCGCTTCCGGCATACTCGGTGAAGCTCTCGATGCCGTTGTAAATGCTTCGGAATATAAAAAGGAAAATCAGCTGCTGCGTGAAGAAATAGCTGAACTGAGAAACAATCTCACCGATTATGAAAATACCAAAACCGAACTTGATGAACTTCGCAATTTTATCGGAATAAAGGAAGAACATGAGGACTTTACATTATCACCGCCATGTACTGTAATAAGCCGTACCGCCAATGACCCTTACTGCTCATTTGTAATAGACAGAGGGGCTGATGATGATATTTCTCTCTATGACCCTGTTGTTACATCAGAAGGACTTGTGGGAATAATTTCTGAGGTGTCTGACACATACTCCACTGTCACAACCATACTTTCACCCGAAGTATCCATCGGTGCAATGTGCATAAGCACAGGCGATACAGGTATCGTTCAGGGAAATATTGAATATACCTATGACGGCAACTGCAAAATGATTTATATTGACAGGGAAAATAAGCTTTCATCAGGAAGCATTATCACTACATCGGGTGCAGGCGGAAGATTTCCAAAAGACTATCTTATAGGAAGCATCATCAGCACTGAGCTTGATGACAGCGGTCTTTCCGCATATGCCGTAATAAGCCCTTATGTCGATATACAGCACGTTTCAGCCGTCATGGTAGTTACCGCTTTCAATGGTCAGGAGGCCGGCTATGAGGATTAAAAACGTTCGTCCGAAATATCAGCGAAGATTTACGGCTGTACGCTGGGGACTCTTTATGCTTATGGCTTTTGTGTTTTTCATACTTTCAGGTACGGGAAGCTTTGTGAAACCGCTTCTTCTCCTGCCTGTTGCTGTATGCATATCAATAAATGAAAATGAAATAATATCCGCCTGCACAGGTGCTGTATGCGGTCTGCTTACCGATATACTCTGCGGCAGAATTTTCGGCTTCAATGCAATTCTTTTTGTTATCTTCTGCGTGATGACATCACTTCTTTTCGTCCATTATCTGAGAAGAAATATCGTGAATGCCGTTCTTGTCACTGCGGCATCGGCTTTTCTTCAGGGATTAACCGACTACATTCTCAGCTACTATATCTGGAACAGTGCAGATGTATCCGTTATATACACCTCAACAATACTCCCGTCATGCATAATGACTTCACTTTCAGCAGTTATAATATATCCGCTGATAAGAGCCATAAGATTCAGATTTACTCCTGAACGTTTCCAGTATTCAATAGACCTGTAATGATTAAGGAGGTTATTTATGCTGAGAAAAATTACTGACGGACTGCGTTATGCACTTATAATACTGTTTGTCATCGCCTCTGCTTCAATGGCTGTAATACATCTGCTGAAAATACAGGTTTCCGGCAATAACTCCGAATACAGCAGCTTCACAGCCGAACAGCCGAATGTTATTGAATCAACACAGTCAATCAATGCCACAAGAGGCGAAATAGTCGATGTAAACGGTGTGCCGATTGTTGAAAACAAAGTCGGATACAATCTGATACTTCAGGAGGCATTCTTCCCGTCTGATTATGAAAAAGGCAATGAAGTTCTTATCAAGACTGTAAAAATACTTGAAAATGAAGGCATATCATGGATTGAATCAATCCCGATAACAATGAATCAGCCTTATGAATATCTCCCCGACAGCGACGCACAGATTGAAAAACTCAAGTCGAAAATCGGCGTAAATGTATATGCCACAGCTGAAAACTGTCTTGACAAGCTTATTGAGGATTATCATATATCCGATGATTATACAGACCATGAAAAACGTATAATCGCCGGTCTGAGATATGAAATGCAGCTGAGAAACTTTTCAATCGGAAACATTTTCACAATCGCTGAGGATATTCCGCTTGAAACGGTTGTAAGAATAAAGGAATACGGCCCTGAACTCTCCGGTACTGATATAATTGAAGCTCCGGCAAGAGTATATTCATGCAATGATATAATCCCTCATGAAATAGGTACTGTAGGCCCTATATACGCTGAGGAATATGATGAACTCAAAAAACTCGGATATGAAATGGACGATTATGTCGGAAAAAGCGGCATTGAAAAAGGCATGGAATCATATCTTCGTGGAAAAGACGGTGTGAGAACATTCTCCATGCTTAACGGAAATGTCCTTAAAAATGAAGTCACACAGGAGGCTGTTGCCGGCAATACCATAAGTCTTACCATAGACAACGATTTCCAGCGTGAAATACAGGGTATTCTGGAAGATTTTATCGTATATCTGAATCATCACAGCACAGGACTTTATACAAATGTAACATCAGGAGCTATAGTCGTTCTCGATGTGAAAACAGGTGCTGTACTCGCTCTTGCAACTGCTCCTACTTACACAATGGACGAATATACCGAAGATTATTCCACACTGCTTGAAAGAGATGGTCAGCCGATAATAAACCGTGCCACAGACGGAATATACCGCCCCGGTTCAACATTTAAAACCATCACTGCTACAGCCGGTCTTAATGAGGGAATTGTAAACAGCAGTTCCACCTTTTACTGCTCAAAAGATTACAGATATTATGACATAACAGTTCACTGTACCGGTTTCCATCAGAATATAGGTATTTCAAGAGCAATTCAGGTTTCATGCAATATCTATTTCTATGAACTCGGTCAGCGTCTTGGAATTGATAAAATCAGCGAATATGCAACAAAATATGGTCTGGGACAGAGTCTTGGACTTGAATCCGGCGATTCGGCGGGATACCTTGCAAATCCTGAAACCTTTGAACGTTTCGATATGCTCTGGACAAGAGGTCAGGTTCTTCAGGCTGCTATCGGACAGTCGGAAGTAGGTGTAACACCTTTGCAGCTCGCTGTTGCCGCTTCAACCATCGCCAATGAGGGCGTAAGATACAAGCCTCATATTGTTGACAGTATCTATAATTATGATATGAGTGAACTTATAACCAAAATTGAACCGGAAGTCGCTGATACGATTGAACTTAACTATTCAGGAGTATATTCAGCTATAAAAACAGGTATGATTGCCGCTTCAAGAAATACTCCGAACGGTGAATATTCTCTCAATGACCTCAATTTTGATGTGGCTATAAAAACAGGTACTCCGCAGTCACCAAGAGGTACAGACTCCACATTTATAGGCTTTGCTCCTGCCGATGAACCTGAAATCGCTTTCGCCGGAATTATTGAAGGCGGAGAATATTCAAAATATATGGTAAGAAAAATAATTGACGCATATTTTGGTGAGGCGGCTGTTCCGGCTCAGGAAACCTCTGAAACCTATGTTTCCGCAGCAGATGATACTGAGAGTTCCGATGAAAGCCATGAATCTGAAATATCATCGGAAAATATTATTGATGAAGCCGTTGAAAATTAATATATTTTCGTTATTTTGCACAACTTTCAACATATAAATAAAAGCATTTAAACAAATTTATGTTAAACATCAATTTTAACTTTGACAAAATTATAATTTGTGGTACAATATATAGTGAACACTAATATTTATTGCTTATGAATTGCATGGAAACTGATTGCAGCAGTATTCTGCAAGCCTTTATAATGCAATACTGGAAAGGAGTTATTATGTCTAAAGTTATAGCCGTTACTTCCGGTAAAGGCGGCACCGGAAAATCTTCAATCTGTTCAGGCCTTGGATACTCTCTCGCTAAACAGGGCTGCCGTACTCTGATTATCGAACTCGATTTCGGTCTGCGATGCATAGACATCATATTCGGTATGCAGGACAGAGTAACGCAGGATTTAGGTACTGTTCTCGCAGGAAAATGCAGTATACTTGACGCTGTTACACAGACTGATATGGCAAGCAACCTTTATATACTCTGTGCCCCGAAGGACCCGTTTGCCGTTGTTACTGCCGAACAGATTGCCGACATATGCCAGCAGATAAAAAAATATTATGACTACATCATAATAGATACAGGTGCCGGTATAAATTCCCATGTATTTGACATCGTTGAACAGTCAAATCTTATACTCGTTGTTTCAACTCCTGACCCTATTTGTGCAAGAGATGCCCAGATGATGTCCGATGCATTCTATGCAAGAGGAAATCAGCGTCAGCGTCTTATCATAAACAAGGTTACAAAAAAAGCTATCGGTTTCTCTCTTGTAAAGGACCTTGATGAAATTATTGATACCGTAGGCGTTCAGCTTATCGGTGTTATCCCTGAAGATTATCAGCTGGTTGTAGCTACAGGTACAGGTCAGCCTATACCTTATGGTTCGCCGAGCCTTGCTGCTTTTGATGCCATTGCAAAAAGAATTCAGGGTGAGGATACTCCTCTTACTGTAAAGCTAAACTAATTGGAAAGGACTATATATATATTATGAATATTGCATTAATAGCTCATGATTCAAAAAAAGAGCTGATGGTTCAGTTCTGTATTGCTTACTGCGGCATACTTTCAAGATATAATCTATGTGCTACAGGCACTACAGGCAAACTCGTAAGTGAAGCAACCGGTCTTAATATACAGCGTTATTTAAGCGGTGCTCAGGGAGGCGGTCAGCAGATTGGTGCAAAGATTTCATGCAATGAAATAGACCTGCTTCTTTTCTTCAGAGGGCCTATATCTCCAAAGGCAAACGAACCAAACGACATGAATCTTCTCAGACTCTGCGACGTACATAATGTACCGGTCGCAACAAATATTGCTACCGCAGAACCTTTGATACTCGCTTTGGAACGTGGTGACCTTGACTGGCGTGAATTCGGAACTCCAAAACTGTAATATCAGTAAAAAATGTCGCCCCTTTCTCAAAAAAGGGGCTTTTTTGCGGCAGGTTGGCTTTTCCGCTTTTAAATATTATCTTATTCAACTTGAGTTTGATATTTTTTTCTGTAGGAATAACCAATGTGTTTTTTGTGGAAATTTGATTGTTTCTGTTCAGCGAACTGCGTTCGCTCAAACTTTTTTAAACGAATTGAAACGCAGGGACTCCGTTCCCGCACCCCTTGGAATTTCGCCGTCTGCGGACGGCGACAAGGGCTTCGCCCCTTGCCCCCACCATCTTTTTGAAAAAAGATGGACAAAAACTTTTATTTCATCGAATTTACATTATTCAAGCGGTCAAATTTTAAAAATCCGGCGGCTGAAAGCTGTCTGACGAAATGTCCAATAAAACAAAAACAGCGAACACAGTTCGCCACTACAAGATAAATCTCAGGAGGTTTTTTATTTATGGCTCTTTCTTTTCAGCGACCTAATGGTACAGAAGATATTACTCCGCAGAATGTTTACAAATGGCATACTGTAGAAAAAATTGCAAGGGATACTGCCGAAAGCTTTGGCTTCAGTGAAATAAGAATCCCTACATTTGAAAATACCAATCTTTTTATGCGTTCAGTCGGTGAAACCACTGATGTCGTACAGAAAGAAATGTACTCCGTTACTGCCAAGGAAAGCACTTTTACTCTAAGACCGGAAGGTACAGCCGGTACTATGCGTGCAATGCTCCAGAATGGTCTTTTAAATGAAGCCATGCCGCAGAAAGTTTTCTATATTCTCTCATGCTTCAGACATGAACGCCCGCAGGCCGGCAGACTTCGTGAATTCCATCAGTTCGGTGTTGAAATGGCAGGAAGTCCATCTGCTTCCGCTGACGCTGAAGTCATATCACTCGCAAAAACTCTTATCGACAGAATCGGTCTTAAAAATATAAAACTCTATATCAATTCAATCGGCTGCCCTGAATGCCGAAAAAAATACCATGCCGCTTTAAAGGATTTCTTTGAAACAAGAAAAGATGAACTCTGCGATACCTGTCTTTCAAGACTTGAAAAAAATCCTATGCGTATCCTTGACTGCAAAAGTCCGGTATGCTCCGATATTGCAAAGGACGCTCCTGTTATCCTTGACTATCTCTGCGATGAATGCAGCAGCCACTTTGAACAGCTTAAATCATATCTCACAGCGATGAATATTGAATATACTGTAAATCCTAAGATTGTAAGAGGTCTTGACTATTATACAAAGACTGTTTTTGAATTCGTCACAACAGATATTGGTGCTCAGGGTACTGTATGCGGCGGCGGAAGATATGATGGTCTTATAGAACAGCTCGGCGGTGCAAAAACCCCTTCTCTCGGCTTTGCTATGGGGCTTGAAAGACTTATCATAACCATGGAAAAACAGGGCTGCGATTTCATTCAGCCGAAAAACTGCGACCTCTACATCGCTCCTATGGGTGAAAATGCTCTCCTTAAAACTATGGAAATAGCAAAATCATTGCGTGATGAGGGATTCAGAGTTGAATATGATGTAATGGGCAGAGGCTTAAAGGCTCAGATGAAATATGCTGACAAGCTTCACGCTTCATTCTCCATGGTAATCGGTGATAATGAAATAGATACAAACTGTGCCAAAGTCAAGGATATGAAATCAGGTGAACAGTCTGAACTTCCTCTTGACAGCACATTTGCTGAAAAATTCTCAGATATATCCATTTCCAGTATGTTCAGCGATGTAATGAATGACATCCTGTAAATACATGGAGGATTTTATAAGATGAATACTGCTTCACTTATTCCATCAGTAAATATAATGACGGCAGGGATAATCGTATTTTGCTCACTGTTTCTGCCGGTTATTCTTACAAGCATAGGACTGGCAGGAAAATTCCTTGATACCAAGGCTTATCTTTGCGGATTCGGAGTATATCTCTGCTCTGAACTGCTTTTCAGAGCTCCTGTATTATCCGCACTGCTTACCGACGCTTCATTCAAAGCTTTTACCTGCACTATGGGCGGTCTTGCACTTGTCGGAGGTCTTTCCGCCGGTCTGATTGAGGATACCATAAAATATGCTGTTGCAGGTAAATTTCTAAAGAATAACATTTCCTATAAAACTGCAATTTCACTCGGATTCGGAAGTCTTTGCTGTGAAATCATTTTTGTTCTCGGCTTCAAATATATAGGCACTCTTATTACAATGCTTGTAATAAATAACGGCTCATATTCAAACACAAACCTTATGAATATACAGGGTACTCAACAGGTTATCGCTGAAATGAACGGCATTTCACCTGTCAGCATGATATTTGAACTGGCTGCCCGCATAAGCAAGGGTATGTTCTTTCTATGCTCCGGTACGCTTATAATGAAAGGTATTCAGCAGAAAAATCCTCTTTTCTGGCTTATGAGCGTTCTTATTCATTCACTTTTCAACTGCGTTCTTCTGCTTATACCAAATCAGTATGTTTCGCACAGCATTGCTCTTTTCATCGGCTTCATGTTTATGATGTATGCTGTTCTTGCAAAGGACGAATTTACTGTCAGCTCAAGACATTCCGAAGTATCTGAAAAGAAAAAAAGAAAAAAGAAAAAAACTTCTTCACAAAGCGGACTGAAAGACACATACTATCAGAACAGCGGCATAGAAAATTTACTTCGCAGCAAGGAAAATAATTCCGGAAAAAGAAAAGCTGACAGTGATACAGATGGTGAACGTGATTTGATGGCGGAAATCGCTAAAATCATAGTTGAAAATGAAAATATACTTGCAGACAGCAATCTTCCTGATACTCCTTTGAAAAAAGGCATACGCTCCAAGAAAACATCATATGACGATGATGATGAATATTTATCTCCAAGTCAGGATATTCGTGAGATATACAGAAGAAATATGTACAGAAAATAAATTTACGGAGGTTTTTTTATTATGGCAGATAATATGAAAGGTCTTAAACGTACTCATTACTGCAATGATGTCGAGGAAATCGGCTCGGAAGTAGTTGTGGGAGGTTTTGTTCAGAAAATCCGTGACCTCGGAAATCTCATATTCATTGACCTGCGTGACAGAACAGGCATAGTTCAGCTCGCTTTCAATGATGAAACAGACAGGACAATTTTTGAAAAGGCTGCTTCATGCAGAAGTGAATTCGTTCTCATGGCTAAGGGTACTGTTCAGCAGCGTTCAAGCATAAACAAGGATATTAAAACAGGAAATATCGAAATTATCGTAAATGATTTGAGAATTCTCGCAAAGGCTCAGACACCTCCTTTTGAAATCCAGAATGAAACAAAGGTTAATGAAGAACTGCGTCTGAAATACAGATACCTCGACCTCAGAAGAAAACCGCTTCAGGATAACCTTATCATGCGTCATAAAATCGCTCAGGCTGCAAGGGAATATTACTGCTCAAACGGATTTGTTGAAATTGAAACACCTATGATGATGAAATCCACTCCGGAAGGAGCAAGAGATTACCTTATTCCGTCAAGAGTTCATAACGGCAAATTCTATGCACTTCCCCAGTCACCTCAGATTTATAAGCAGCTCCTTATGATTGCAGGCATGGACAAATATATCCAGATTGCAAGATGCTTCCGTGATGAAGACCTTCGTGCTGACAGACAGCCCGAATTTACTCAGATTGACCTTGAAATGTCATTTGTTGATGTTGATGATATTCTTGAATCAACAGAGGGATTTATCAAATACCTCTTTAAAAAGGTTCTGAATGTTGATATACCTGTCCCGCTTCCACGCCTCACATATAATGACGCTATGGCAAGATACGGCTCTGATAAGCCTGATACACGCTTCGGCATGGAAATTACAGATATTTCTGATATCGTTAAAAACTGCGGATTCAGCGTGTTCACATCAGCCATAGAAAACGGCGGAAGCGTCCGTGCAATCGTTGCTGAAAATGCCGCAAAAACTCTCACAAGAAAAGAAATCGACAAGCTTACAGAAGCCGCTAAGGGTATCGGTGCAAAAGGTCTTGCATATATCCGCTGGGTTGATGAAAAGCCAAACTGTTCATTTGCCAAATTCATGACAGATGATGAACTCAATGCAATTCTCACAGCTATCGGCTGTAAACAGGGCGATGTTGCACTCATCGTTGCTGATAAAAACAAAGTTACTCTGCCCGTACTCGGTGCATTAAGACTTAAAGTTGCAAAACAGCTTGATATTATCCCTGACGGATACAATTTCCTCTGGATTACAGAATTCCCGTTCTTTGAATATGATGAGGAATCTGACTCATGGCTTGCTATGCATCACCCGTTCACAATGCCTATGGACGAATGTATCCAGTATCTTGACACAAATCCTGAAAAGGTTTATGCAAAGGCTTATGACCTTGTACTCAACGGAATTGAACTCTCATCAGGCTCTATGAGAATTACAGATTATGAATTGCAGGAAAAGATGTTCAAGGCTCTCGGTCTTACAGAAGAAGATATTCAGAAGAAATTCGGTTTCCTTGTAGATGCATATAAATACGGTGCACCTCCTCACGGCGGTCTTGGAATAGGTCTTGACAGACTTGCAATGCTTATGTGCGGCTGTGACAGTCTGCGTGATGTAGTTGCATTCCCGAAAGTTCAGAATGCAAGTGAACTTATGTCCGAATGTCCTTCAGAAGTTGAAAAGGAAAATCTTGATATACTCGGTATAAAAACAATTGAAAAGGTGATTAACCCATGAGCGTTAATCTCAAAAAAGGCGGAAAAGTAAACCTTGCAAAACAATCTGATACAAAACTCCGGCATATCGACCTCGGACTTGGCTGGAATACAAGAACTGACCTCGATTCATTTGCATTTATCATAGATAATCATAATCAGATAGTAAATACTGTATATTTCGGAAATAAAACTGCTTATGGTATAAGTCTGAACGGTGACAATCTCACTGGCGGCGGCGGTGATGATGAAATAATCTCCGTTGATTTCGATAAAATTCCGGATTATATCGTAAAGATAAAATTTGGTGCAAATATATTCGCAGCCGGCATAAAACTATGGGGAATAAAGAAGTTTTCTCAGATAAAAAGTGCATATATCCGTCTTGTAAACAAGGATAATAACATGGAGCTGTGCAGATATGACCTTACAGAAAACGGCAAGGATTTCAATGCATTTCTTTTTGCTGACCTTTGCCGTCAGAGTGACGGCTCATGGACATTTGAAGCTGTTGGTCAAGGTGTAAACGGTTCTATTGATGCAATACGCTCATACATAAAAGCAAACAATTTAATATAGCGGCAAGGTGCCGCCTCCGGTTTTTAGTCAATATTTTTCTTTATGGCAATCAATTATATACGACTTACCTGACAAATAACCATATATCAGCATAAAAATTCAGCCTTATAAAAATTTTCGGGTAGGTAAAAAATGCACCAATAAAGCAAAGCGGCGAAATTAAAAGTTTTTTGCCCAGCTTTTTTTCAAAAAAGCTGGCGGTTTCCAAAGGCAGAGCCTTTGGTCGCTCGAATGAGCGAAACGGGGGTGTGGGGGCTTGCCCCCGCCCTTCAATCGTTCAAAAAAGTTTTTTGTCAAACTTTTTCCAAAAAAAGTTTGGGCGGCTGAAAGCCGCCTGATGAAATTCCCAAAAAGCCACAACGGGCGACCAATGTGTATAGTGTGATAACATAGTTTACATAAAGTGCAAGGACATAGTTTACAACT
>JBJEQS010000388.1:0-5442 GCA_051881875.1 Oscillospiraceae bacterium | reverse complement strand
GGCTCTGCCTTTGGAAACCGCCAGCTTTTTGAAAAAAGCTGGGCAAAAATTTTTAGTTTCGTTACTTTGCTAACTGGATAATGGGTTGCTTTGTGGCTCGACCATTTTGTTTTACCATTAAACAATGCGGAATTGACCAATGCGGTCGAGCCGGTAAGCAAAGTGATACACGAAACTAAGCGGCGTTAAGCCGCTTGCAACGAACCGGAGGCGGTAACTTACCGCTTGAAAAAAAGGGCAGGAATTATCTTCCCACCCTTATAATATTATTCCGCCTTAATAACCTCAATAGCCTTTACAGGACATTTTTCCGCACATTTTCCGCATGATGTACATTTGTCATAATCAATGACAGCATGGAAATTCTCAACATGAATCGCACCATGCTCACACTGCTTTTCGCAGATTTTACAGCCGATACAGCCATTCTGACATACAAGCTTTGTGTCCTTGCCCATATCCTTTGAAGAACATCTCACAATTACATTGCTGTCATAAGGCTTCAGAGATATTACATTGTTAGGACATACCTTGACGCATTTTCCGCAGCTTACACATAAATCAGAACATACAGCCGCCATGCCGTTTACAATTTTCAATGCACCGTAATCGCATACATCTGCACAGTCGCCAAGACCGATACAGCCGTATTTGCAAGAAGTGTTTCCGCCATAAAAACGTTTTACCGCCTTGCACGACTGTAATCCGTCATATTTGAATTTTCTTGAATCACATTCACTCTTGTTACAATGTATAACAGCAGTCATTTTTGTAACATTTCCAGCGTCAACACCCATAATTTTTCCGATTTCAGCGGCACATTCCGCACCGCCCGGACGGCACAGCGTTATATCAGCCTTATCGTTAACAATCGCACCTGCATAATCACTGCACCCTGCAAATCCGCATGAGCCGCAGTTTGCCTTTGGAAGCACATCGGTTATCTTCTCAATTCGCTCATCAACCTCAACGGCAAATACCTTTGAGCATACTGTAAGCAGAATTCCTGCCGCACAGCCTACCGCCGCAACAATCAGCACAGGAAGTATATAACTTTCAAACATAAATCAATACACCTCCATATATCAGCCTGCAATGCCTGAAAATCCCATAAAGCTCAGGGATACTATCGAAGCGGCAATAAGTGTTGCGGGAACTCCCTTGAATGTTTCGGGAATATCAGCATTTTCAAGACGTGAACGAACTCCCGAAAACAACAAAAGTGCAAGCGTGAAGCCCAATCCTACGAATATCGCATTGACAACGGATTCTATGAAATTATACTCATTGTCAATATTTAAAATAGTAACGCCGAGAACAGCACAGTTTGTAGTTATAAGCGGAAGATATACTCCGAGAGTACTGTAAAGTGACGGCATTTTCTTTCTGATAATCATTTCAACTATCTGCACGAAAAGAGCGATTATAAGTATGAATATAATTGTTTTGAGATATGTAATCTCCATTTTTTCAAGAAAGAAATGATATACAGGATAAGTTATGGCAGAAGCACAGGTCATTACAAATATAACAGCCGCACCCATGCCGATACTTGATGATGCCTTTTTTGATACGCCAAGAAAAGGACATATGCCCATGAATTTTGAAAGAACGAAGTTATCTGTAAGAACAGCCGCTATCATGATTGTGAAAAGACTTTTCATTATTCTGCACACTCTCCTTTCATGGCACAGGCTGAAGCATTAGGACAATTTCCGCAGCCGATTTCCTTAGGCGGTTTTTTCTTTGATATAATTCCCACGAGAGCGATAATACAGCCAAGTACAAAAAATCCTCCTGCAGGCATTATAAACACTGTCATTGGCTGGAAAGGAAATGATATTTCCAGTTCCGAGCCTGCAAGCCATGTGCCTGCTCCGAGTATCTCACGAACCGAACCTGTGAGGAACAGTGAAAGCGTAAATCCGATACCCATTCCCAGACCATCGAGTATTGATGGTATAAGCTTATTTTTGCAGGCAAACACCTCTGCTCTGCCAAGAATTATACAGTTTACAGTTATAAGCGAGAGGAATATCCCCAGACTGTCATATAAAGCAGGAAGATAACCTTTCATAAGGAATTCTATAAGCGTAACAAATCCTGCGATTATTACTATAAATGAAGGAAGTCTTACAGCCTTTGGTATGAAATTTCTTACAAGGGATATTACTGCATTTGAACAGACAAGTACAAATGTTGTTGCAAGACCCATACCGATACCGTTCACAGCCTGAGTTGTAACGGCGAGTACAGGACACATTCCGAGCAGTGAAACGAGGTTCGGATTTTCCTTGATGATACCCTTGGTAAATTCTTTAATGTACTGCATTCATAATCTCCTCTCTATGATTATTGTATGTATCAATTGCACAGGCAACAGCATTTTTCATGCCGTTTGAAGAAAATGTTGCACCTGTAACAGCCTGAATATCAAATTCAGATGAATCAAGACCTAAAAACTGACTTATAAAATTATTATCATTAACCTTAGTGCCAAGTCCGGGAGTTTCCTTTAATGATACAAACTGTATACCCTTGACAGCACCATCTGAATCCATTCCGACTATAACATCAATACCGCCCTTTGAATATCCGTCAGCGACTATTTCAAATGCAATATCACCGTTATCGCTGAATATAACAGCACTTATGCCGTCATATGTCATAAGTGAGCCGTCATCATTGAATGCCATCTGATATTCACCATGTCCGTAAATATTGTCAAGACATTCCTGAAGCTTATCTGTTATAACACCTGTTGTATCAACATATGTGGCATTATATGCGGCAATAAGCAATGCACATATAACTGCACATATCAGCGAAAGAACAAGCGGAGGCTTAATATTTTCAAGCATTTGTCTTTTCCTCCTTTATCTCGCCAAAGGCTCTGTTTCTTGTGAATTCATCAATATAAGGGGTAAGAATATTCATAAGGAGTATCGAGAATGAAACGCCCTCAGGCATATTTCCGAAATTTCTGATAACAAAGGTTATAATGCCGCAGCCTATGCCGAAGATTATTCTTCCCTTTTCAGTAAGAGGAGTTGTGGCATAATCGGTAGCCATGAAGAATGCTCCGAGGAAAAGTCCGCCCGAAAGAATCTGATACAGCGGGTCACCGCCTGTTATGAATGTAAGCAGTGCAACCGTTCCGATAAATGAAAGCGGAGCAGACGGAGTTATGATTTTTCTTGCCATGAGATATATTCCGCCGATAAGCAGAGCCAAAGCACTTGTTTCACCCATACAGCCGGGAACATTTCCGATAAACAAGTCGAAATATGATTCCGTACCGCTTACAAGAGGTGTTGCCGAGGACATTACAAAATCGCTGTTCATAATATTTATCCATACAAGCGGTTTAGCCCATGTGGTCATTTCGGTAGTAAATGAGAGCATAAGAATTATTCTTGCGGTAATCGCAGGATTGGCAAAATTCTGTCCAAGACCTCCGAAAAGCTGCTTTACAATAACTATTGCAGCAAATGAACCTATGACAGCCATCCATACAGGTATCGACACAGGCAGATTAAGTCCGAGCAGAAGTCCTGTTACAGCTGCACTGAAATCTCCTGTTGTATTAGGCTTTTTCCGGAGCATACAGCAGCCGAATTCAAATATAACGCATGATACAACGCATACTGCAATTTTGAACAGTGCATATAATCCAAAAAAACATACAGAAGCAATTACTGCCGGAACAAGAGCTATTATAACATTAAGCATAATTGCCGATGTATTCATACTGGTATGTATATGAGGTGACGGTGAAACGGTAAATAAATTTTTCACATAATCTATCCTTTCATTAAAATTTATATGTATTTGCGAACAATGTTCTCTGATTATGTTTTAATTGAAATTCCGACAGGATACCATCAGCAGAACCTATATTTGCCTGTAAATACATATAGTCTTATTTTTTAGGCAATAAAGCCTTTGCAAGCTGATTTGTTTCAGCAGGATTTCTGTTTGCAGGACACACATAACTGCATGAACCACAGTTTGTGCAGAGATTTACTTTCAGCTTTTTAAGCTTTTCAACATTTCCGGCTCTGTATGCCTTATCAATTTCAACAGGCATAAGACCAAGCGGACAGGCTGAAACACATCTTGCACATCTTATACAGGCAGTTTTTTCAGGAACTTTATATTTTCTGAAAGCAAGTATTGAATTCATGGTTTTTGTGACAGGATAATCAGCAGACGGCAGACACATTCCCATCATAGGACCTCCGCTTATAAGCTTGAATATCTTTGCAGGATTTGTTTTTGTATATTCAAGTATATGTGTTACAGGAGTACCTATCGGCACTTTCAGATTGCATTTTTTACCTGCGGCATCTCCGTCAAACGTCAGACTTCTGCTTACAAGCGGCATACCTGTCATAACATATATGTATATATTTGCAACGGTGGAAACATTCATTACAATAACACCATAATCGGCAGGGATTTTTCCCTCCTCAACAATTCTGCCGCAGGTATTGTATATAAGAACCTTTTCAGCACCCTGCGGATATGATGACGGAAGCGACTGAACCTTGAAATTCTCATCATCGCCGCATATTTCCTTAAATAATTCTATCGCTTTCGGCTTATTGTTTTCAATGCCTATGATACAGCTTTTTATTTCAAGAAATCTCATTATCATTTTTGCACAGTCATAAATATTCTTTGCACTTTCAAGCATTGTATGATAATCCGAAGTTATATACGGCTCACATTCAGCCGCATTTATAATAAGTGTATCAACAGGAGATTTCGGATTAAGTTTTATATGTGTCGGAAATCCTGCACCTCCCATTCCGCATATGCCGCTTTCACGCACAGCCTTTACAAATGTCTCCCTGCTGTCTATGGTATGCGGACGCACATCTATTGATGTGCTTTGTTTTCCATCGGTTTCAATTTCAATGCATTTGCAGGAAGAACCGTTTGCAAGTCTTAGTGATGATATTGCTGTAACCTTGCCTGACACACTTGAATGAACGGGTACGGAAAAAGGAGCGTCACTGTCGCCGATTTTCTGACCGACCATGACCTCATCACCGACCTTTACAATTGGTTCGCATGGCACGCCCATATGCATTGACATAGGTATTTTCACCTTTGCAGGCAGAGGGATTGTTTCAAATCCGCAGTCATTGGTATTTTTGAAATGCCCTGTATGAATACCGCTTAATATTCTCATAAAAACCTCCCTGATAAAAAATTTTTTATAAATAGGTATTCCAATTTTCATTTAAAAATGTTAATATATATATATTGCAGGATAAAAATATATACTAAATTACTCTTATATTTTATTATATAATAATCATTATAATTTGTAAATAGCCGCAAAAAAATTTATTATCAAAATAAACGATAATCAATATTAATTAACGTGAGTTCGATAACCAAAAATAAAAGTTTTGGTCAAGCTTTTTGCGG
>JBJEQS010000387.1:0-5460 GCA_051881875.1 Oscillospiraceae bacterium | reverse complement strand
GAAAAAAGCTGGGCAAAAACTTGCGGCGAGCCGCCGCTGGCAATTTCGTTGCTTTTCTTAATTGGTGCAGTTTATACCTACTCGACCACTTGGATAAGGCGGAATTTTTTTGCTGACACTACAGTGATATGCAAGGTAAGTCGCATATAATTGACCACCATAAAGAAAAATATTGACTAAACACCGGAGGCGGCACCTTGCCGCTCACCGATTACAGCCCAGTTTTTAGTATCAGTAACCTTTATATCAACAAATTGTCCGATAAGGCTCTCATCGCCTTTGAATTCGGCAATTATGAATTCATTGCTTTTTCCAGTGAGAAAGCCATCTCGCTTGCGGCTTTTTCCGTCAACAAGCACTCTCATTTTTCTTCCGGCAAAACGTCTGTAAGCCTTGTCGGAAATATCACGCTGAACCTCAAGCAGTTCACGCATACGCCTGCTCTTTTCCTCATCGGAAATTTTATCATCAATAAGAGCCGCTTTTGTACCTGTACGCTTGGAATATATAAATGAGTATATGTTGTCATACTGAACTCTTTTAATCAAATCAAGAGTTGCTCTGAAATCCTCATCTGATTCATTTGGGAAACCTACAATAATATCGGTTGTAAATGAAAAATCCTCTGATTTTGAACGTGCATAATCTATTATATTCATATACTTGTCTATGGTATATCGTCTGTTCATGGCTTCAAGCATTATATCGCTTCCGCTCTGAACAGGCAGATGAAGATGCTTTCCGACCTTGTCACATTCAAGGATTGTATCAATAAGCTCTGTTGTTGCATCTTTGGGGTGTGATGACATAAATCTTATAACAAAATCTCCTTCAATACTGTTTATCATTCTGAGAAGCTTGGGAAAATTTATATCATCATCAAGGTCATTGCCATATGAATTGACATTCTGACCAAGAAGCATTATTTCCTTATAACCCTGATTTGCAAGCTGAGTTACTTCCTCAATTATTTTTTCGGGACGGCGGCTTCTCTCCCTGCCTCTTACATACGGTACTATGCAGTATGTGCAGAAATTATTACAGCCATACATAACAGGCACTGACGCCTTAAAGCTGCTGTCACGAAGCTGGAAAAGATTTTCCGAACATTCAGCATATTCATTGGTATCAAATGCATATTTCATACCGTTCATTACATCAAAAAGCATTGACGGTATTCTTTCAAGTGCCGATGTTCCGATTATCATATCAACATACGGATAAGATTTCTTTATTTTTTCGGCAGTCTTTTTCTCCTGAGCCATACAGCCAGACAATCCGATAATAAGTTCAGGCTTTTTCTCTTTAAGATGCTTCACAGAGCCGATTATTCCGAAAACTCTGTCCTCGGCATTTTCTCTTACTGCACAGGTGTTGAAAATAATGACATCTGCTTCCTCGTCATTATCGGTTATGCCAAATCCCATCTGCGAAAAAAGACCCTTTATTTTTTCGCCGTCTGAAAAATTAAGCTGACAGCCGAAACTATGGACGCAGACCTTTTTATTTAATGACAGGTTCAAGGATTTTATCCTGTCGATATAATTCTGAACAGAATTTTCCACGTTCAGCCTCCTGACAATTTTTTATTTTAACGTGAATTTGATGGTTTAATTTCTGTAGGGGCGAACTGTGTTCGCCCGTTGTGGTTTGTTGGGAATTTGATTGTTCCTGTTCAGCGAACTTTGTTCGCTCAAACTTTTTTTGGAAAAAGTTTGACAAAAAACTTTTCTGAACGATGTTTAGGCGGGGGCAAGCCCCCACACCCCCAATTTCGCTCTTTCGAGCGACCAAAGGCTTTGCCTTTGGAAACCACAAGCTTTTAAAAAAGCTTGACCAAAATTTTTAATTTTCAAGTTAATTTTATTTCATCGAATTCACGTTATTTTATAAACTGCTTTATTCTCTGATTAAGTTCGGCGGCAGGCAGACCGACAACATTGTAAAAATCACCGTTAATGCCTTTTACGAAAAGACCGCCTGCTCCCTGTATGCCATAAGCTCCCGCCTTATCCATAGGCTCGCCTGATGCAATATAATCCAGTATATCCTTATCGGAGAGATTATAGAAGCTTACAAAGGTTTCAGAGGAAAATGAGAATGATTTTCCGTTAAGACAAAGGCATACTCCTGTTATAACGGAATGTGTTTTTCCGGAAAGGCTTTTCAGCATATTATATGCATCCGTTTCATTTTTGGGTTTTCCGAGAACATTCCCCTCATTAACAACAACGGTATCACAGCCGATGACAAGTGCATCGGAATGATTTTCAGCCACCTGCAATGCTTTTCTTACTGCAAGATATTCCGCATGATAATCCCATTCAATTTCATCTGGAACAGTTTCATCTGCTGATGACGGGATAACCTCAAAATCATCATATATTTTTTTCAGAATTTCACGTCTTCTTGGTGAAGCTGAAGCAAGTATTATCTTCACTCGGAAACATCTCCCTTGATTCCGCCTTTGCTGAAATCCGGTTTTGGCCCGCCGACAATATTATATTCCTCCGGTATATAAAATACCTCTGTGGTAAAGTCAGGATATTCAAAAACAAATATACGGTCATCGGAAAGACGATGTGCCTGAACAATCATATTATCTCTGACAGATATTTGCCAGCCAATATCTGTATTATTTTTTTCATCATGATATGTATAATTGTCAATGCTAATATACATATCACCCTCTCCGAGATGTCTTTGTGTCACAAGAGTTCCGTTAACAACTGTCTGATTATATATGGTGTTAAGTATCTCATAAGCATAGTTAAGGTCTGTTGTATCTCCCTGAACACATCTTACTTCTCCTGAGCCGACAACATCTATATAATATGTATAATCGCCGTTTCTCATTATTGCGGACTGTGTATTTGCCATTGTTGTACCAAGGAATTCATTTGAGCCATCTTTTGCATAATAGAATTCAAGGTTCATTCCGTCATATATAACTCTTATAGCGAACTGGTCGCTGTTTATAAATTCATCCATCACAGGTCTTGATGTTTCTGTATCCATAACCGGCTGGCTTGGCTCACATCCGGTAAAGCAGGAACATAAAAGCACTGCTGAAAGTATCATTGAAAAAAATCTGGATTTCATATATTCCAATACCTTTCTGAAAAAATTTTCTATGCATGATATAATTACAAATTATCATCATGCATACTGTCAGACTTCATATTATTTTTCTTTTTGATAAATCTTATATCATTTCCCACGAATTTAAGAGAATCATATTCAGCAAAAATTCTTGATGTAATTCTTGCTTCATATTTTGCCTCAATCTGCTCTGTAGTGAGATTTGTACTTATGATTACAGGCAGTGAACGATTTATCCTTGTATTTATTATGTTATACATTGCTGAAACATAGAACTTTGAATCATATTCTGCACCTAAGTCGTCCATTATAAGCAAGTCCGCACTGAGAATAATTTCAAGAGTATCCTTGCCCGAACTGTCACGTCCGAAATGTTCATTTTCAATCTGTCTGAGAAAGTTCATTGCTGAATCATATACAACACTGTATCCCTTTGCTATAACCTCATTGGCGATTGCAAGTGAAAGATGAGTCTTTCCAAGACCTGTTTTTCCGTACATAAGTATGCTTTTTGATGTCCGGGGATTAAAATTCTCTGCATATCTTACACAGTAATTATATACACCTCTCATAGCGTCCTGATACTTTTCATAATAGGAAAGTCTGAATGTATCAAAGCTTGAAAGATTTACCTGTGCATTCTTATTGAGATTATTTATAAAAAGATTATTGACAGTATTTCTGAAACATTCACATCTTTTACCGTTATAAGTTCCTGTATCGCTGCAAAGACTGCATACATAAGGAATCTCCAGATAATCTTTCGGATAGCCATGCATTACAAGCTGCTGTTCAATCATCTCCTTAGCCTGTATACTCGACTTTTTTTCCTTTTCAATTTTTTCCTCAACATTATCTCCCGATGAGAATATAGCCATAAGCCTGAGGCTTATTCCTGACAGATACCTGTTAAGCTCTGAAATTTCAGGAATTTTTGATTCTATCTCAGCTTTTCTTAATTTACTTTTCTGAACTGCTTCAAATCTTCTGTCCTGAATAATCTTTTCAGCCATGGAATATATATTTTCATTATCAGCCAATACTATTCACCAACTTTCTTGAATTCTTCATAATTTATAGCATACTTTTCAAATTCATTTATATTATAGGACTGTTCTTCACGTTCTCTTGAATATCTTCCCGATGTGCCACGCTGATATGATTTTCTCTGTGCGTAATTATTCCTTTCAAAATCATTTATTTCTGATATTGTAAGCAATCCCCTTGCTGTCCATGACTCAATAATGGAATTCATATACGGTAATGAAAGCTTGCCTGTATTGTCCATTGTCCTGTTATATGCACATTCAATCAGTTCAATGCTCACATTCTTTGAATACCAGTCCTTTATTGTTTCAGTCTGATTTGCTGACGGACGTGTATTTATTCCGAATATAACCATGACCTTTGCTTCATATATTTCATACTGCTGCTGACGCTGAATTTCATTCTGAGCATCGCTGAGTGTTTTTACATTATTTTCCTGCCATTGAAAAGCAATCTTTTCAATATATGCCATATTTGTCTTTCCGAGTGATACACAATGTGCTATAAGCGTGAGTATTACATCTATATTAAGTCCGAGATATTCATGAATCCATATAAGTGAACGCTGGTCTGTATTGTTAAGCATACGTCCGAGAGCTGTTTCTGCAAGGTTGAAAAGACTCCTTATCTGCTCTGATGAATTTATTCTCCTTGCGATTTCGGCAGGTCTTAAATTGAAATTTTCACTTGAATTATTCATTGCCGGTCTGCGTACAGTGATATTTCCGGACGGATTGCCCGTTTCACATACAGACATATTGCTGTTTATGCTTATACTGTTTTCCTGTACCGGCACAACAGACTGCACAGGAATATTATTATTTTCTGTTATAATATCATTTTTTACAGGAATACCGGAGCATGAAAGTATTCCTACACTCTCCCAGAAATTAAAAGCATCTTCAACGCTTTCGCCGTCTATATTCAAAGCGGATACGATTTCTTCCTTTGATACTTTCCTTGCATTGTTTCTGAGCATATACAGAAGAACCTTGACTGCATGACCGCTTGCAAGCTTTATATAATCATCAACAACGCTTGAAGGAACTGCAAATATATTCCCCCAGTTTCCAATATTAACAGAATAATCCATCGTATCCCCCCTTTATATCATGTATTTTCCACTTGCACTGCTCTGCATAATTTATGGGTGTATTATTGATTATAACATTTTTTCATAAGTTTTGCAATGCGTATGAACAAAAAATTTGCAAAGCCTTCATGATTACAATATTTTTTCAATTCATATTTTATATATTTAAGTTTCCCCAAAATTCAGTCTTGACATTTCGTAACTGGAAAATAGCGACA
>JBJEQS010000386.1:0-5473 GCA_051881875.1 Oscillospiraceae bacterium | reverse complement strand
AGTTTTTTGGCAACCTTTTTATAAAAAAAGGTTGGGCGGCTTTCAGCCGCCTGATAAAATTTCCAGTAAGCAACAACGGGCGACCAATGGTCGCCCCTACAGAAATAATCTGATTGTTTATCCAGTTTTTTATTTGAATAAAATAATTTGCGGCAATAATGAAATTTTTTTATAAAAACCCTTGCAATTTATCTCAGAATATGTTATTATATAAAAGCATTTGAAATCCGCTGACGATGTCAGTGAGAGTTAATGCCATATCATATAATGACATTAAGTCGGGCAGTCCGCTGTATCAGTGATATATGAATGTCCGGAAATTTTAAGGAGGATGTTTTAATGGACGCACTTAAACTTATCAGTCAGGACAGCATGAAAGAAAATGCCCCTGTAGTAAACATTGGTGACACTGTAAAGGTTCACGTAAAAATCAAGGAAGGCGACAAGTTCCGTATTCAGATTTTTGAAGGTACTGTTATTGCCAAGAAGCATGGCGGCATCAACGAAACATTTACTGTAAGACGTGTTGCTCATGGCTGCGGAATCGAAAGAGTATTCCCGCTCCATTCACCTGTTATAGACAAGGTTGAAACTGTAAGAAGCGGTAAGGTACGCAGAGCTAAGCTCTACTATCTCCGTGACAGAGTTGGTAAGGCTGCAAAGGTTAAGGAAGCTATCCGCTAAGTCTGATGAAAGACATTTGTTCTTTTGTCTTTAAACGCATAACAGCGAACAAAGGGACGCAAAGTCCCTTTTTTGCTATATGGAAAAATTCCGGTTGTCTTATGACAGGGAGATTTTTATAATGGACGATAAAATTAATTCTGAAAATAAATCTGCCGAAACATCAAAATTTTTTGATGACCTTATGGATATGGCAGAATCGGTGCTTTACGCTGTATTCATAGTTCTTCTTCTGTTTACATATGTTCTGCGTATAGCAACTGTTGAAGGTTCGTCAATGGAGCCTACACTGCAGAATGATGACAGACTTATTGTTTCCGATATATTCTTTACCCCAAAGCAAAAGGATATAATTATCATAAAAAGTGAAAAGGCACATCTTTTCGCTGATGAATCAGAAACAGAGGTTATCGAATCAGACGGCCTTAACAAGCGTATAGTAAAAAGAGTTATTGCTACAGAAGGTCAGACGGTTGATATTGATTTTGAACTTGGCGATGTATATGTTGACGGTGAGAAAATTTATGAAAGCTATATTGCCGACCTTACTACAAGAGATGAAGGTGCTTTCGATTATCCGATAACAATACCGGAAGGTTACTTATTTGTTATGGGTGACAACAGAATGTGGTCAAAGGACAGCAGACATCCGGAGGTAGGACTTATTAAAAATGAGGATGTTTCAGGTCATGTTATACTGAGAATTGCTCCGTTTGAAAAATTCGGATTTATTTATTAAAATGAGGCGTTTAACATGGAAAAAACAAAAAAAGCAAAACTGCTTGATGATGTGCTGGAAATAGCTGAATCAGTTATTTTCTGGATTTTCATACTCCGTCTTGTGTTCATGTTTATAATAGGCATAGCACAGGTGGATGGTCGTTCAATGGTTCCTACGCTTCAGGATGAACAGAAACTGATATACTATCATCTGTTCTATGAACCCAAGGACGGCGATATAGTTATAATTGATAATTCAGGTCTTGACAAGGTAATTGTTAAGAGAGTAATCGCAACAGAGGGACAGACTCTTGATATTGATTTCAGCACAGGTGAAGTATCAGTTGACGGCGAAGTCCTTGATGAGCCGTATATAAACAATGCCACAATAAACAATACAGGTGCTTTCGAGGACGAGCAGTATCCGATAACAGTTCCGGAGGGTCATGTGTTTGTTATGGGTGACAATCGTCAGAATTCCACGGACAGCCGTCACTGGCAGGTGGGATTTATTGATGAAGATGAAATAGTCGGCAAGGTAATAATGAGATATCAGCCGATAAGCGAATTCAGATTATTTTTCTAAAGGAGGTCATTCATGGCAGAAATAGCGTCAATACAATGGTTTCCGGGGCATATGGCGAAGACAAGAAGACTTATAAAGTCCAATCTTTCGCTGGTTGATGCCGTTATAGAAATCCTTGATGCAAGAATTCCTCTTTCCAGTCAGAATCCCGAAATGAAAAGCATGACATCGGGTAAACCAAGAATGTTTCTGCTTAATAAATCGGATATGGCTGATGAAAAGGAAACTGCAAAATGGATTGCTTACTATAAAAAACAGGGAATTACCGCTATACCGATTGACTGCAAAAGCGGTAAAGGAGTCAAAAGCTTTCTGCCCACTCTTAAAAATCAGGTGCTTAAAGAACTGATGGAAAAGAGAAAGGCAAAGGGCATGACAGGTATGGATATTCGTGTTATGATTGTCGGGATACCGAATGTCGGAAAATCCTCATTCATAAACAGAATGGCAAATTCCAAGCGTACCAAGGTTGAGGACAGACCCGGTGTTACCCGAACAAAGCAATGGGTCAAGCTCGGTGACGGCGTTGAAATGCTTGATATGCCGGGAGTATTATGGCCGAAATTCGATGACCAGACCGTTGCACACAGGCTTGCTTTCACAGGTGCTATAAAAGATGATGTAATAGATATTGAATCGCTTTCATATCTTCTGCTTGAAACGCTCAAACCCGATTATTCCGCACAGCTTGAGGCAAGATACAAAATACAGATTGATGAAGCTGATGAGGGGAAGGATATTCTTGAAAAAATTGCCCGCAAAAGAGGTATGCTTATTTCGGGCGGTGAGATAAATTCCGAACGTGCCGCAATTACCGTTCTTGATGAATTCAGAAGTGCGAAAATCGGAAGAATTACCCTTGAAAAAACAGGTGAATCAGATGGCTGATACAGAAAAAAATCCGCTTTTTGAATATGATGAGGCTATAAGGAATGAATTCGGCATATTCTGCGGAGTTGATGAGGCAGGCAGAGGGCCGCTTGCAGGAGATGTATATGCGGCGGCTGTCATACTTCCCGAAAATGTAATTATCGACGGGATTAATGACAGCAAGAAGCTTTCGGAGAAAAAACGTGAAAAGCTTTTCGATGAAATCAAGGAAAAAGCAGTTTCATACTGCATAGCAACGGCTTCCGTTGAGGAAATCGAGAAGATAAACATTCTTCAGGCGGCAATGCTTGCGATGAAACGTGCAGTCAGCGGATTATCCGTAAATCCGTCAGCGGCGATGATTGACGGAAACAAATGTCCCGATATTCAGAATATGACGGTCAAATCCGTTGTAAAGGGCGATGCTGTATGTGCAAGCATAGCGGCGGCATCAATTCTTGCAAAGGTCGCAAGGGACAGATATATGAAGGAAATGGCTTTGAAATATCCCGAATACTGCTTTGAGAAACATAAGGGATACGGCACAAAGCTTCACTATCAGATGATTGAAAAGTATGGTATATGTGAAATTCACAGACCGAGTTTTCTTAAAAAGATAGATTATGACAAATAAAGAAACAGGCAGTATGGGTGAAAATGCTGTGTGCGGTTATCTTGAAAAAAAGGGATACCGAATTCTTGAAAGGAATTTCCGCATAAAAGGCGGGGAGATTGATATTATCGCCTGCAATGATGAATTCATAGCATTTGTGGAGGTCAAGACAAGAAAGAAAAACAGCATGACAGATGCCCTTGACGCCGTGAATTATTCAAAGAAAAAATTTATCATAAGGACGGCTTCGGAATATTCATGCAGAAATCCGCTGAAATATCAGCCGAGATTTGATATTGCCGAGGTTATAACCGATAAAAATACGGTGGTCAGGATAAATTATATTGAAAATGCTTTTGATACCACGGATTACGGCTATACGCTGATAATGTGTGAGTAGATATAAAAATTTCTGTAAAAGGATGATGTTTTATGTTCTATAAAAGTACAAGAAACAGTGCGGTTAAGGTAGACAGTGCATCTGCAATCGCACAAGGCATATCCGCTGACGGCGGCCTTTTTGTGCCGAGCGAAATTCCGTCAATAACTCTTGATGAAATCAAGGCTATGGCTGATATGAGCTATTCGGAGAGAGCAGCTCTTGTTTTCTCAAAATATCTCACAGATTTCACAGACGCTGAAATAAGATACTGTACAGACAATGCTTACAGCACAAAGAATTTTGAAACAGAAAATATCGCTGAAATTTCACATCTTTTCGATGGAACTTATATGCTTGAACTCTGGCATGGTCCTACCTGTGCATTCAAGGATATGGCTCTCCAGATACTTCCTTATTTCCTTACAACATCAAGCAAAAAGCTTAATCTCAACAAGAAGATAGTAATACTTGTTGCTACTTCAGGAGATACAGGAAAAGCTGCACTTGACGGCTTCAAAGATGTTGAAGATACACAGATACTTGTATTCTATCCGGAGGAAGGCGTAAGCCCTATGCAGAAGCGTCAGATGACAACTCAGGACGGAAACAATGTAGGTGTATGTGCAATAAAGGGCAACTTTGATGACTGTCAGAACGGCGTCAAGAAGATATTCACAGATGATGAAATCAAGTCAATGCTTGAATCAAACGGCATGATGTTCTCAAGTGCAAATTCAATCAACTGGGGCAGACTTGTACCGCAGATTGTTTACTACATATCCGCATATGCTTCACTTGCTGCTGACGGACAGATTGAACTCGGTGAAAAAATCAACATAGTTGTTCCGACAGGTAACTTCGGAAATATCCTCGCAGGCTACTATGCAAAGAAGATGGGACTTCCTGTAAACAGACTTATCTGTGCTTCAAATGTTAATAATGTTCTCACAGATTTCATCAATACAGGCGTATATGACAGAAACCGTCAATTCTATGCAACCTGTTCACCGTCAATGGATATTCTTATCTCAAGCAACCTTGAAAGACTGCTCTATCTCCTTTCGGGAGAAGATGATGCTCAGATAAGAGAATGGTTCACAGCACTCGCTGAAACAGGAAAATATGAAGTAAGCGACAAGGTTAAGGAACTTCTCAAGCAGGATTTCTCTGCAGGATTCTGCAATGATGAGGATACAAAGAAAACAATCAGAGAAATATATGAAAAGTATTCATATACCTGCGATACACATACAGCAGTTGCCGTTAAGGTATACGGTGAATATAAGGCTGCAACAGGCGACAATACCAAGACAATAATCGCATCAACAGCAAGTCCATACAAGTTCAGTGCAAGCGTTCTTGAAGCAATTCAGGGTGAAAAGTCCGACCTTGATGAGTATGCAATGATAGATGTACTTAACAATCTTTCAAAGCTTGATATTCCATCATCACTTGCTGACCTTAAAAACAAGGAGAGAAGATTCAGCGATTCAATCGAAAAGACTTCGATGAAGGATTATGTAATCAAGGATTTGAAGCTTAAATAACGTGTGTTCGACAGCCAAAAGAAAAAGTTTTGGTCAAGCTTTTTCAAAAGCTTGCGGATTCCAAAGGCAGA
>JBJEQS010000385.1:0-5484 GCA_051881875.1 Oscillospiraceae bacterium | reverse complement strand
AAAAGCAAAACCTGCCTGATAAAATTTATCAGACAGGTTTATATTTATATTATAAGCTTACCAATTCAGATTAGAAGCCCATTCCGCCCTGTGGCATTGGAGGTACAGGATTTTCTTCCGGAATATCTGCAACAAGGCTTTCTGTTGTAAGAACCATTGCTGCAACTGATGCTGCATTCTGGAGTGCTGAACGTGTTACCTTAGTCGGGTCAACGATACCTGCCGGAATCATATCAACATATGTTTCGTTGTATGCGTCAAATCCATAGCCTACCTTGCGTGAACGTCTTATCTTGTCGATAATTACGCTGCCTTCAAGACCTGCATTTGTTGCAATCTGACGAACAGGTTCTTCAAGAGCCTTGAGAACAATTCTTGCACCTGTCTTTTCATCTCCCTCAAGTGACGGGATAAGCTTTTCAACAGCCGGAATTGCATTGATAAGAGCTGTACCGCCGCCTGCAACGATACCCTCCTCAACAGCTGCCTTTGTAGCTGCAAGAGCGTCTTCAATACGGAGCTTCTGTTCTTTCATTTCAATTTCAGTAGCAGCACCTACTCTGATTACTGCAACACCGCCTGCAAGCTTTGCAAGTCTTTCCTGAAGCTTTTCCTTATCGAATTCAGATGTAGTTGTTTCAATCTGTGACTTAATCTGAGCAATTCTGTCCTTGATTGCTTCTGAACTGCCCATACCGTCAACAATGATTGTATTTTCTTTCTGGATAACAACCTGCTTTGCACGTCCGAGTTGGTCGATAGTTGTATCAGCGAGTTCAAGACCGAGGTCAGATGTGATTACTTCACCGCCTGTAAGGATAGCGATATCCTGAAGCATTTCCTTGCGTCTGTCACCGAATCCCGGTGCTTTAACAGCTGAACACTTGAATGTACCTCTGATATTATTAAGGATAAGAGTTGTAAGAGCTTCACCCTCAACATCTTCAGCGATAATAACAAGCTTCTTGCCTGTCTTTACAATCTGTTCGAGGAGAGGGAGAACGTCCTGAATAACTGAAATCTTCTTGTCTGTGATGAGGATAAATGCGTCATCATAAACAGCTTCCATTTTTTCGGTATCTGTTACAAAATATGGTGAGATATAACCTCTGTCGAACTGCATACCCTCAACAACTTCACTGTATGTTTCAGCTGTCTTGCTTTCTTCAATAGTGATAACACCATCTGAAGTAACCTTTTCCATAGCTTCTGCAATGAGCTTTCCTACATTTTCATCAGCTGATGAAACAGTTGCAACTCTTGCAATATCCTCTGTGCCTTCAACAGACTTTGAATTTGCAACGATTGCATTTACAGCTGTATCAACAGCCTTCTTGATACCTTTCTTGAGTACCATAGGATTTGCACCTGCTGCGATATTCTTCATACCCTCACGGATAAGAGCCTGTGCGAGAAGTGTAGCTGTTGTAGTACCGTCGCCTGCTGCATCATTTGTCTTTGTAGCAACTTCCTTTACAAGCTGAGCACCCATATTTTCAAATGCGTCCTCAAGTTCAATTTCCTTAGCGATTGTAACGCCGTCATTGGTAATCAGCGGAGCACCGAATTTTTTATCGAGAACAACATTTCTGCCCTTAGGGCCGAGAGTGATTTTAACTGTATCGGCAAGCTTGTCAATACCTGACTGGAGAAGTTTTCTTGCTTCTTCACCATATTTTATATCCTTAGCCATAATAAAAATCTCCTTTTATCAATAAATTTTGGTTTTTATAAATCAGAAAGAACCATTATTCAACAACTGCGAGAATATCATCCTGCTTGAGAATAGTGTATTCAACACCGTCAATCTTTACTTCAGTTCCTGAATACTTGCTTGTAAGCACCTTATCGCCGACCTTAACAGTCATAGGAACTGTTTCGCCGTTGTCATTAACCTTGCCTGTGCCTACTGCCACTACTTCAGCAATCTGAGGCTTTTCCTTTGCTGAACCTGCGAGTATGATACCGCCTGATGTTTTTTCTTCAGCCTCTGTCATTTTTATAACGACTCTGTCTGCCAATGGTTTGATATTCATGTTATGTTCCTCCTTACAGAATAAAAAATATAATGTGTTTATAATGTTTAGCACTCCAAATGTTTGAGTGCTAATTATTATTTTACCAATTTGTAAAAAAAAATCAAGTATATTTTGATATATAAAAGAAAGTTTGTATAACTGCACATTTATATAGTTTTTTTCAGTTTCAAAATAATATATTATGCACAAATTATGAATTTTTAAAAGTACAAATGTCAGGTTTGATATATCAAATACGGATAAAATATGACTTTTTAACGAAAAAATTGTTAATTTATAGTAGGTTGTTAAAATTTTATCCATCTTTAGTTCATAATTTGGACTTGTGTATATTAAATTTATGCTGTATAATATAATATATAAATATTTTGATAACAAATTAATCATAAAAAGTTTAAATTTAATCTATAAAAAATATATAATCTATAAAGGAAGGGAAAATCATGGCATTAGGAAAAGTTTTGATTATTGACGATGATAAGAATGTCTGTGACCTTTTGAAAGTATACCTTGAAAAAGAGGGAACTGTCATAACGGTAAATGACGGTGAAGAGGCCATGAACAAATTTTCAACATATAAGCCTGATATAGTTCTGCTCGATATAATGCTCCCCGGACGTGACGGCTGGGAGGTCTGCAAAAATATAAGAAAAAAATCAAATGTGCCTATTATAATCATAACCGCAAAGGGCGAAACTTTCGACAAGGTACTCGGTCTTGAACTCGGTGCTGATGACTATATTGTAAAACCTTTTGATGTAAAAGAGGTCATCGCAAGAATAAAGGCGGTATGCAGACGTGTCGGCCAGGTATCAACCGAATCAGAAGCACTGGAAGTACGCTATGACAATCTCTCTGTCAATATGTCAAGATATGAACTGCGTATAAACGGTGAAAAGCTTGAACCTTCTCCGCCGCCTAAAGAACTCGAACTCCTTTTCTATCTCGCCTCAAATCCGAACAGAGTATATACCCGTGACCAGCTCCTCGATGAAGTATGGGGATTTGAATATTACGGCGATTCAAGAACTATAGATGTCCATATCAAACGACTCAGGGAAAAACTTCAGGGCGTTTCTGACAAATGGCGTCTTAAAACCGTATGGGGAGTAGGCTATAAATTTGAAGCTGATGAAGATGATGCCGAAAATTCCGATTCTGACAGCAGCTCATCAGATAAAAATAATATGTTCTATTCCAATCGTCTTATGTAAGGACTGATGCTCTATGAATAATTCAGAAAAAAATCTCAGGGAGGAAATCGCTGCTCTCGCACATGAAATAAGAAAACCTCTCACTTCTATCGGCGGATTCGTTGACGGCATAATTGACGGCACTATCCCTGAAAAAGATTATATGCATTACCTGAGAATAGTTTCTGCTGAAGTAAAAAGACTTACCGATATAACTACAGGTATGCTCGATACATCAAAGATTGAATTAATCGAACATCCTGATAATGTACACAGGTTTCCTCTTAATGAAACTGTGATAAGAACCTTCTGTACTCTTGAAAAGATTATTGAAAGCAAAAATATTACCATAGAAGGTCTTGAAAATGCTGAAAATGTTACCGTAACCGGCGATTTAAGCATGATTTCACAGGCTCTTTATAATCTTATCGAAAATGCCGTAAAATATACAAACATAAACGGCTGCATATCCGTATCATTTTCATCAGACGGCGAATTCACTCAGTTTGGCATAAGAAATACAGGTTATGGTATCGCTGAAAATGAAAAGGAAAAGGTTTTCGATAAATTTTATCGTTCCGAAACTGCAAAAAACAATGAACCCGATGGAACAGGTCTTGGTCTTTCAATCGCCAAAGCAATAGTAGAACTGCATAACGGAGTTATTTCTGCTGATGGAATTCAGGATTGCTTTGCAGAATTCAAAGTAAAACTCCCGTCATAATCCTTGAAAGGAGATTTTTTATAATATGAACGAAAACGAATTTCAGGAGATTTCAAAAGAAATTCTCCCCGAAAAAAATGAGAATTTCAATATTGCACCGGAGCAGAAAGCACGTCTTGTTCAACTTTACTCTGAATACAAATATAAAAACAGCATACCTAAAAAAGAAAATTTCTTCACCAGACACAATACCTCATTCATAATCGCTCTCGCCTCAGTATCACTGCTGATATTTGCCGGCTGTATCATATATGACATATCAGCCGCTGAACCTCCGGCAAGTCCTGCCATATCAGATAATGACAGGGCAGAAGCAGATGACAGTTTTGATGATATAATAATTGAAGATGATGACAAATCTGATAAAATTGAAGAAAATGACGATGATGACGATGAAATAAAAACTGTACCGCCAACAGCACCGCATATAAAAAATGAAAATGCTCCGACACTCAATATTTCCGAAATTCAGCCGCCTGACGCTGATTCAGAGTATATTGATTCAAACGGAAAATATACCACCGAAGGCATCGCCATAGCTGTAAGACCTTCCATTGTCCAGATATACACATATACCGACAAAAATGAATTCTATGGCTCCGGTTCGGGAATTATCATGACCGATGACGGATATATCATCACAAATGCCCATGTAATTGATGATTCAGCGTATTTTGAGGTCATAACCGATGATGAAAAGCACTATGATGGTCAGATTGTCGGAAAAGACAGAAAAACCGACCTCGCCGTTATCAAGATAGATGCAAAAGGTCTTGTTCCTGCACAGTTCGGAAATTCCGATGATGTTCTCCTCGGTGAACAGGTTATGGCTATCGGCAATCCGGGCGGTCTTACAGGAAGCATAACCGGCGGATATGTTTCCGGTCTTAACCGCAAAATCAAAAGCGATTCAACAGGATTTGAAATGGACTGCATACAGACCGATGCGGCTATAAGCCCCGGAAATTCAGGCGGTGCACTGGTCAATATGTATGGTCAGGTAATAGGCATAACATCATCAAAATATGTAAGTTCAAGCTTTGAAGGTCTTGGATTTGCCATAACAACTCAGGAAGCAAAGCCTGTAATTGATGAACTCCTCTCAAACGGATTCATCTCCGGAAGATATAAGATAGGCATAAAATTTTATAACGGAGAAACTGCCGCCGCAATACTGGCACAGGAAAAAGGATATGAATATCCTGAAAACATCAGCGGACTGCTTATTGCTGAAATTGATAAGGACTGCGATATCAGCAATACTGAACTGAAAAAATGGGATATAATCACTGAGATTGAGGGCATGGAGGTATATGATTATCAATCCATAACTGAGGCACTTGACGGCAAGGAGGCTAACGATTCCATAAAGGCTCATGTTGTAAGAATAACTGATGATAATGGAAATACTGAGGAATTTGATATTCTTTTCATGCTTATGCCCGATACATCAGGAGATTATTAAACTATATATTTTAACGTGAGTTCGATAACCAAAAATAAAAGTTTTGGTCAAGCTTTTTCAAAA
>JBJEQS010000384.1:0-5518 GCA_051881875.1 Oscillospiraceae bacterium | reverse complement strand
TTGCTTTTTAGTCAATTATAACATATTTTTCTGATTTTTTCATGCGGAAGCCCTGTATTTTTATTGAAAATGAATTTTCCATTTTCCCACTATTATCTGAAGATAAAAAGGTTTTATCATAAGAAAAAAATATATATTTAATCGGGTTGTATTGGTTATGTATCGCACGCCTCAGCGAAACCGCTTATTCATCAAACCCATTCAACCTGCTGAATTAATTATGGAGGTGGTTAAATATAGCCGTCCCTATTTTTAATAACAGGAACGACTGTGTTTTAAAATGTTAAAGGAATATAGGTATAAGCTTATTTAAAGGTTTATAAATTAGTTTTCTCACCAATAAGGTATGATTTTAAAGAAGCAAGGTCTTTTACATCAATAGTTCCGTTTTTGTCAAGGTCAGCTACCATATCTGCATATGACGGAATTTCAGCAAGCTGTACTATATGACGTGCATACTGTGTCACATCTCGTATATCTACTATTCCGTCTAATGTTGAATCTCCTTTTTCAAGCACAAAATACGGCAGTTCTGTATCTTTGTCATCCCAAATCCATTTGGGATTTTCTTTGACAATAATGTTTTCACCGGTATGCAAATCCTGAGTTTGCCATAATGTTCTACTTGAATCCAGTGATTTTGTCTTAACAAATTGAGGTTCACCGTTTTCATCAATTCTGATTAATACTCGGTTAAATCCGGTTACTATTTGCCCACCATAAACATCGTAATCAAAACCATATGTTATAGCAATGGCTTGTTCACCATATGGTTTTTTTACAACAACAGGATTATTAGTAGCATCAAATCCTTGTAATTCTCCGCCGATACAATCAGATACTACAGCATTTCCATTTTCGTCATAACCAGCCAACCATATGTCAATAACATACCAATCACCATTGCTGAATCTGTTATCATCATTCAAAGTTCTATCAGCATATTTCATAAATTTTTGAAATTCATCTGTTGTTATATCTATTGATACTGAAGCTGAAGGATAAAGTGAGATAAGGTTTTCATTTTTCAAATCATTTTTATAGGTTTTTGTAACAAACGCATAGGTTTTATCTTCATAATTATATTCAGCAAAAACAGGCATAGCTGAACTTGCAAGTATTGCAGCTGTACACACTGCACTTACCATAGGTTTAAACATTTTTTTCATAAAAACACCTTCTTAAAGTTTTGGGTTGTTATATACAAAATGTAAAACATCTGTATCTATCTTTCAATAAAATTATTTATAAGAATTTAATATCTTATCACATTCATCATATGGAACGTCCTGAGTAAAAATGCCAAATTCTTTTTTTCCATACGCACATAAAACGTTCATCTGATTATCTTCTCTTGACATAACAGCTGTATGTCCGCATATTTCTATTTCGGAAATATTATATTCATCACTTGGAATTCCTATATTTTCGGGAACTTGATTCTCATTATGATATTCTTCAAATGTTAAATTGATAAGCTGTTTACCATTTCTGAAAACAAAACAAAGATAATTTCTTAAATTATTATCATCATGCTCAAATTCATTAAGAACAAAGCCGTCCGGCAGGTAATAGGGGATTTCAAAGTTTTCCAATCCGACTTCTTCCAATTGTGCTTTTATGCCGTAGGGGTCATCTGATGAGAGAGAAAGGGAAATTTTTGTTTCCTCTTGTTCTTTATTGAAATTTACCAGTACACCGCCTTTCATATATTGTATTGCAAAGGAAAAAATATTTTCATTGTATGCTGAAACTGTGTAGGTATTAAGTCCGATAAGCAATGTGGCAACACAGGCAGCAATTTTGCAAATATTGCTCTGCTTTTTTCTGACTATTTTACCTTCATTGTTGATAATATTTTGAACCATTTTGGAAATTTCTTCGTCAGTAGTGGGGGTAATATCTAATCCCTCTTTGGCACATAAGGTGTCTGTAAGATTTTCCACCAGTTCACTGTTAATCAACATTGCAGGTTTTTTCAGCTCTTTGTTCAGTAAATTTTCAAGTTCATTTACTGTAAGATTGTTAAGAGTGTTTTTATTAAAATTTTTCATAATAATTTTCCTCTCTAATAATTAACTGTCGGATTTTGTACGTTTTTTACACTCATTTTATAAAGTTTGTATAAAATTTCAAAAGCAATAGAGGAATAAGAAGTTGTTTTGGTGCTTTTCCATAAATTTTTAACAATTTCTTTTTTATTTTCTGAAGTCGAGTATATACACCGGATTTTGTAATTTTATATTTCTTTGCAATATTTTCGACAGGATTTTTATTTATATAGTAATCTACAACCAAAGTATATTCATCTTTTGAAAGTAGATTTTTAATATCGGAGTATTCAAGAGAATATGTAAGTATATTTTCGACCTCATCAAGTGAGGTATGATTGTTAGGGTTTTTGCGTTTATAAGCTTTTATGTGATTACTTGCGGTTTTGTAAAGCCAAGCACCTAAATCCTGTGAAAGATTGAGATAGGGCATTTTTCTATATAAGGTTAGGAAAGTTTCTTGAGTACATTCTTTGGCAGCATCAGAGTTTTGTAGTTGATAATTACAAAATTTATAAATGCTTGCATAATACATATTACATATTTTATTGAATGTTTGGTCATTTTTCAAAGGTAATCCACCTTTCTATTTTAGTTAGATTGGTTTTCTTTTTAGTATAGCATATATTTATTATATAATGCAAGTAAGGTACAAATGTTTTTACACAGTGATTATATTTACAACAATAGCATCACCAGTATGCAGAAGTATATTCCAAATATAGTAAATTAAAAATATAATAAGTATAAAATATAGGTACTATCGCAAATCAATTGAAATTTGGTAAGCTTCTTTCCCAGAAGAAAATATTTATAAAAGAACCAATAACAGTTTGATGAATATCTTTGTTTTTAGAAAAGCAGATTGACTTTCTTGCAATACCTATAAATGAGCAAATTTCAATTCCGTTGTTAAAATGCACAAAAAAGAAGCTCTTTTTAAGGCTTTAAGCTTGATTTTCTTTTCAAAATAGGGATATTTTTCATATTTTATTGTGCAAGTTGTTGTTTTTGCTCATTTATAGTAATGAACGTCTTACAACAGCTGTTGCTTACAGAATTACAAATATTTATGAATATTATGAGTCTGATACTATCGAAGATATTATATGTTATAACAATTATAAAGTAACTCATTATGATGACTCAGTCATTATATGTACTTTAAAATCACAACCCACAGAAGTTCTTACCGCATTTGCTGAAATAATCAGCAATAAAAGAAAAAAATCAGTTTCATGGGGAAGAATCTATCTTATGTCTCAATTATGTCAAAAAATAAAACAAAAAAATCCTGACGTTATACTTGCAGTTATCCCCCAGTATAACCGTATGATATATCTTAACCGTAATGGAAAAATTGCCAAGCATATAGATAATATTAATCCTTTATGTGATAAACTATGTATGTTTGTAAAAAATACTCCTGAAGGTCGCAAATTCATTGAAGAACATAAATTTCCCATAATTCCATAAAGAGAAAGGGTACTGACAATACAATAAAAAAATATATATTTAATCGGTTTGTATTGGTGCAGTATCGCACGCCTCAGCGAAACTGCTTATCATGAAGCAACAATTCCGCTAAGGTACGACACGTTAAATGGTTCAAGTCACATTAGTGGCTTGAACTTTTTATCAATATTCAGAAGCAAACAACATAGTACAATGCTCACCATCATCAATGATATAGATTTTCTCAGTAATCGGCTCTGCTATCATCGGGATTATGTACGTCATTTCAAATTTCAGCTGCTCACTTGTATGCCTGATTACCTGCATTCCATTCTCAATATTAAGATTGAATACCTGCAACCAATCTTTAGGCTCAGGCATTTTATCAACAGCCTCCCACAAAAACATCTGTAATTCAATACATACATTTTCATTAATACCTTTGGTCAAATATCTTCCCTTATTCTTTTCAAACATATTTCATTCCTCCATATTATTCATGTACATGAGAATCAAATAAGGCATAGAGTTCTCTACGCCTCATTGTAATAATTTCCATTAACTCATCAGTAACTCCAAGACCAACATTAAGAACTATATCAAAGTCATAAGGGCGAACCCTTATTTCCTTAACAAACTGCTGTATGAATGTGCGGTACTCTTCTGTATTACGCTTCATCTCTTTCCACTGCTTATACAGATATTCAACATCTTTGTACTCAACAGGCTCCATCAGTTTCATTTCACTCATTCTTGTTTCAAGCTGTGCTTTTTCATTTTCAAGAATTTCCGCCCTATGTATAAGGCTGTCTGTAAGTATTCCTTTTTCAATAGCAGCTGTTATATTATTCAGATTTTCAAGCACCTGATTATACTGCTCTGAAACCGCACTATGATTTTTATTGTAATCCTTGTTATACTGATTTACATACTTATTCACATTATTTACAGCCTTTTTAAGATATACAGGATTCAGCAATTTTTCGCCAATCAATACTGATACATGAGAATCAATGTAATCTTTATTCAATTCCTTATTCTTACATTCTTTACGGTGTGTTGGACATCTGTATGTAGCAAGTCTTGTTTTACTTCTTCCGCTGTACCGCACATTTCCTATCATTCTTTTACCACAAACGGAACAAAATACCTTTCCTGTAAGCAGGTAAAACTCCTTACTGTGATAGCTGCCTGCATTACGCTTATTAGCTGCCTTTATCCTTTGCACTTTCTGAAACAAGGACTTTGATATTATTTGTTCACAACCATTCTCAATTTTTACAGTATCATCGGAATTTTTCCCAAATACAAAAACCCCTGTATATTTTTCATTGCTAAGGATACTATTCAAGCTGTTCTTTCCAAACATTCCTCCACGTTTAGGCTGATACCCCATATTATTAAGGGTTTCTGCTATCTTACTGTACCCGTAACCATTTGAAAACATATAGAATATCATTTTAACAGCTTCTGCTTCACGAGGTTCTATTACAAGTTTTCTTTCATCATTGAGTTTGTATCCAAGAGGACAACAGCCACCATTATGAACACATTTCAATGCGTTTTCTCTGTTGCCCTTCTTAACCTCTCTGCTAAGGTTTTTGCTGTAATATTCTGCAATCCCGTCCAAAACTGATTCCATCATTATGCTTTCAGGGGTGTTATCAAGCCTTTCAAGAACACTGCAAAGTCTTACATTATTCTTTTCCAGTTTTTTTCTGTAAATAGCACTATCATACCTATTCCTCGAAAATCTATCAAGTTTATGTACAAGCACAATGTCAAAAAGTCCTTTGGAAGTATCATTTATCATCTGCTGGAACTGTGGTCTGTCATCGGTTGTTGCACTTCTTGCTTCATCTTTGTATGTAGCTACCACCTGCCAATGATTCTGTTTACAAAACTGGTTCATCGCTCTTATCTGTGCATCTATGGATTCACTACGCTGATTATCTGAACTATTGTTCCCCCAATTAACTATTGAATTTTTCAAGCTGCATAAGCAGTAAAAG
>JBJEQS010000383.1:0-5523 GCA_051881875.1 Oscillospiraceae bacterium | reverse complement strand
AATTCTGGTATATTTATATTATACCACATTGTCTAACAAAAGGGGAGCATTTCAGACTGCACTTATCGTTTATTGTGGATTTATCTGTAATATCAGATATTAATCATAACAACAAAATCTCCCGCATTAAGCATCAGTTCACTGTTAGGTGTCGGAATAGGAAGATTGCACAAGTCCAGTAAAAACAGACTAAAGATGAACGTCATGCAGGTGCTGATAACTATATTATTTGTCAGCCAGATGGTTCGCCATACAAGAGCGATTCGCTGTCTTTGAAATTCAGAAGATTTCTGAAAGCCAATAATTTTAAGCATATCCGTTTTCACGATTTAAGACATATCAATGCAACAATAATGCTTACATCAGGTATCTCGCCAAAGGTAGCCCAGGAACGTTTAGGGCATTCAAACTATCAGATTACTATGGATATTTACAGCCATGTACTGAAGAGCGTTGAAAAAGAAGCTGCTGATAAGATTGATGAAGCATTGTTTAGTGTTGGTTGATGATAAAATCCCATATCTCATACGGAGATATGGGGAAATTTTTTTGACGGCATTTACGGCAATTTTTAGTTACCGTCAGTGAAAAGAATAAGGTAAAACCTATGTTTTTACGGCATTGACAGCAATGACGACATTTTTTGAAAAAATATAGATTAATAAAATATATGAATGCTATGCGTAGTACAAAAAAATAAGAAAAAGTTTTGTGAAAATGCCGTCAATGCCGACATATCCAGGGAATATCTGATTATTTGCCGTCGAAATGCCGTCATATTGTTGTCTATCTATGACGATTAAAGCTAATATTCAGTGAAGAAACGTTTTGTATGTAAAAGTTATCTTGACTTTTTTATTGGTAGTAAAATGCAGATATAGGTAATGGCGGTTATTTTGAAAATATGCGAAATATTGTAGTATTGACCTTAAAAAATGTTATTTTTTTAATGGATAATCCAACTTTCCGTTTGAATAAGTACATAAAGTACAGTCATAATTACTGCATAAGCTTTCAACAATTTCTTTATTATTTTTATAATAGCTTTTTGCACTTATATGCTACAATCTGTCAAGGCAGATAATAAATTCACAATTAAGCTTTTCAACTATGATATTTGCGAGCCCTTTTTATGCATTTTCTAAAGGCCATAAACACTCATATAGAAGCAAGATATAGGATTTTTTTTATATGTTTTTTATCCGCTGAGTGCGGCTTTTATTTTTATACTGTATCGGAGTACAACCCATAATTTTCATAAACTGCCTGTTGAAGTTTGAAAGATTACGGAAACCACTGTCATACGCAATATCCGATATGTTTTCAGATGTGTCTGTAAGTCGTTTGCAGGCATAGTTGATTCTGTAATGCAAAATATATTCGATAGCACTAAATCCTACGCTTTTACGGAAAAGTGCCATGAAATAGCTCTGACTAAGGTGAACTGAATCAGCAAGCTGCCGAACAGTGATATTTTCTCTGAAATTATTTTGAATATATAAAATAGCAGTTCTTATAATATCATTCTCCTTTGCATCAGGTTCAATTTCTTCCGCATCTGTTTCAAGAAGCCAGAAAAGACGGATTAATTCACTTCGCATCAGCATATCAAGCTGAGGAGTATTACCTCTTGCACATGAAAAAATATTCCTGATAATTGTGTGCAGTTCGTCATAGTAGCAATGTTCGGGTGTAATATGACTTTGCAGCCTTAGATTGCCGTTTACAATCGGAAAAATGCAATTCTGTATATATCTGTCAGAATCAGATTTGCCGAAAAGCTCTGAACTGAAAACAAGTGTATCATAAATCTGTCTTGAATTCATATGTGGATAAATGGAATGTGCAACATCGGGCTGAGTTATGATAATATCACCTTTGTGAGAAATGAATTTTTTGTCACCGCAGATAAAATCAGCCGAACCATCAATTATATAGCTTATCTCAAATTCTTCATGCCAGTGCATAGGAACATAAGCAAATAAGTCGGGAATTATACATTCATAAAAAGAGTATGGTTTCTCAGCCGAACTGTGAATCCGGTTTTCCTTAGATTGCAGTTTACTCATAATAAATCTCCAAAAAAGTAGAATAGTATCAGAAATCAAGTAACATTTGCATAGATTTTCAGATAATAATATGGTATCATATTATCAGAAGAAAAACAACCCTTAATTTCAGGAGGATAATTATTATGGTTAAAAAATATGTATTTGGAAATCCATTTTCCACAGAAGCAGTAATTGAAGCAGTTGAAAGTTCAGAGGAAAAGCTTCCGTACTTTGAAACTGACGGGCAAGGAAACTTCTCACTGAAGCTTGCTGAAAATGACATAGTTTACGGACTTGGAGAGCAGATTCGCGGCATAAACAAACGCGGCTGGCAGTATGTAAGCTGGAATTATGATAATCCTAATCACCACGAGGATACACATTCACTTTACGGCTCACATAACTTCATTATTGTTCATGGAGAAAGACTTTTCGGAGCATTTTTCGATTATGCCGGCAAGATGACATTTGATATTGGTTACACAAAAAGAAGTGAAATGAAAATCCATGCTGAAAGTAATAATCTCGTTGTATACATCATTGACGGTGACAGCGAAAAGGACATTGTAAAGCAGTTCCGCCGAATTATCGGCAGAAGCTATATTCCGCCAATGTGGGCATTCGGCTACGGACAGAGCAGATGGGGATATAAAAATGAGCAGGATATCCGCACTGTTGCAGAGCAGTATAAATCTGCCGGAATTCCTCTTGACAGCATTTATCTTGATATTGACTACATGGAGCGTTACAAAGATTTCACTGTTGATAAGGAACGTTTTCCCGACCTTGAAAAGCTGGCTTCCGATATGAAAGCTCAGGGAATTCATCTCGTTCCCATCATTGATGCAGGTGTAAAAATTGAAGACGGCTATGATGTTTATGAGGAAGGCGTGAAGAATAATTATTTCTGCAAAAATGCACAGGGTGAAGATTTTGTTGGAGCTGTATGGCCAGGCAGAGTTCACTTCCCTGATTTTCTGAATCCAGCTGCAAGAGCATGGTTTGGTGAAAAATATTCCGCACTTACAAGTCTTGGAATAGATGGTTTCTGGAACGATATGAATGAGCCTGCAATTTTCTACACAGAGGACAGGCTCGCTGATACGCTTGAAGAAATCAAGAAGCTTGCGTCAGGAAATATGGGTATTGATGAATATTTCTCATTTACAGGAATGGTTGCAGGTCTTAATGGAAATATCGGAGATTACAGTAAATTCTTTCATAATGTCAATGGAGAAATGGTAAATCACAGTGAAGTTCACAACCTCTATGGCATGAATATGACACGTTCTGCATTTGAGGCATTACAGAAGCTTCAGCCTGAAAAACGCACACTTTTCTTTTCACGTTCATCATATATCGGAGCACATCGCTACGGCGGAATATGGCAGGGGGACAACAAATCATGGTGGTCGCATATTCTCCAGTCAATGCAGCAGCTTCCGGCTCTTAATATGGCAGGTTTTCTGTTTACAGGTTCGGACACAGGAGGATTCGGCTGTGATGTTACAGAGGATTTGATGCTTCGCTGGCTGCAATATTCACTGTTTACACCGCTTTTCCGTAATCATTCAGCCGCAGGAACAAGAGAGCAGGAGCTTTACAGATTTTCAACAGCTGAGGCAATGGGCGAAATGATAAAAATTCGTTACAGCCTTATTCCTTATCTTTACAGCGAGTTTCTTAAAGCTGTTCTCAATGATGAAATGATGTTCCGACCGCTTGCTTTTGATTTTCAAAATGATGAAGCTGCTGAGCATATTGAAGACCAGCTTCTGCTTGGAAATGAACTTATGATTGCTCCGGTTTACAAGCAGAATTCTTATGGAAGATATGTTTATCTCCCCGAAGAAATGATGCTTGTGAGAATGAAAAAGTATAACGCTTACGACACGGAAATTCTTCCAAAAGGACATCATTATGTTCGTGCTGAACTTGATGAACTGGTATTTTTCATTCGTCATGGCAAGGCTGTTCCTTTCTGTAAACCTGCTGATTGTACTGAACATATCGACTACAGTACAATTTTTATGCTTGGATATGCCGATGGAAAATATTCATTATATAAGGACAACGGCATTTCTCCTGAGCCGAATGACAGCCTTGAAATTACCTGTTTAGGCTGAATTTATTCTGATTCCTCCACTCTCTCGGAGGCAGACCATAAATATGTTTAAATGCTCGTGAAAAATGAAGCTGATTCTCATATCCCACAGCATTTCCAATATCGCCTATACTCATATTTGTGAATTTAAGAAGCTCCGCAGCCTTTGCCATTCTGAAGCTGAGAATAAAGTCCTGCGGAGTTTTTCCTATAGTTTCCTTGAAGATTTTTCCAAAATAGCTTCTGTTAAGTCCGCAGATTTCAGCAATATCTTCAACGCTTATGTTGTTATGAAAATTATGTTCAATGTACTGTAATGCTTCCTGAATATAAAAATCTTTCAGTTTACTGCCGGTTGTTACTTTCAGACCAGCCGCAGAACGAGTAAGATAATCCAGAAACAAAAATAAATGCCCGATAAGATGAAACGGAGAGGAATCTGCATTCTCTGCAATATACAGCATTTCATTCATCATATTCTCACGAAGCTCTTTGAAGCGGGCATTATATACAGGAGTATCCTCAGTCAGACCTGCAAGCTCAAGCATTCCCTTTGCACGCAGACCGTCAAACTCTATCCAGACATATTCCCATGGATTATTTTCATCAGCAATGTAGGTGTTTATCTGTTTTGGAAAAATCATAAATCCCTGATTACTTTTTATATGGTATGTTTTTGTATTGCCTTTTGAATCATTTGAAAAAAGCGTTCCCGAACCCGAAATAACATAATGAAACAGATAATGAGTTCTCTTTGCAGGTCCATAGGAATGGGCAGAATCACATTTTTCCTTTCCGAACTGAAACAATCTCAGGTCAACAAAATTTTCATTTGGAAAGACCGAAAAAACGACATTATTCACTATATTTTCACCTCTTATGTTGAAGTTTTTTATTCATTATATCATAGAATATACCAAAATGCAATGCTATTATACATATATAAGTGAAAAAAAGCAAAATGGCATAAAAGATGTCGAAAAATACAATATACAAATAGTATGATAGTTGATATAATATATACAACGATAAAACGTTATTCATAAAAAAAGGAGGATTAAAGATGAAACACAGAAAAATTATAGCTTTTGCGACATCTCTGGCAGCGTTTTCATCGGTAATTACGATGAGTGGATGCAGTTTTAACAATAACAGCAGTGGAAAAACTGTTGTTAAAATGCTGCAGTACAAACCTGAAGCCGTCAAAGCATTTGAGGCTATTGAGCAGCGTTTCAATGAAACACATGATGATATTGAGCTGAAAATTGAATCTCCGAACGAAGCAATGACGGTTCTCAAAACAAGACTTATCAAAGAGGATTATCCTGATATTATCGGAATCGGCGGTGATATCAACTACTCAAATTT
>JBJEQS010000382.1:0-5528 GCA_051881875.1 Oscillospiraceae bacterium | reverse complement strand
AGCCCCTGCCTTTAAAGGCGTTCAAAAAAGTTTTTTGGCAACCTTTTTATAAAAAAAGGTTGGGCGGCTTTCAGCCGCCTGATGAAATTCCCAGTAAACCACAATGTGCGACCATTGGTCGCCCCTACAAAAGTAATCATCGAACTCACGTTTTTTTATAAAAAGGTTGGGCGGCTTTCAGCCGCCTGATGAAATTCCCAGTAAACCACAACGGGCGACCATTGGTCGCCCTACAAAAATAATCCATCGAACTCACGTTAATTAAAGTCAAATCTGGCTGTAATATGCTTCGAGTTTCTGACGGCATACAGTGAACACCTGTGCAAGTGACGGGTCAAACTGACTTCCCATATTCTCCATCATTATATCATATGCCTTGTCATAGCTCATAGGTTCTTTATAAACTCTCTTGCTGACAAGGGCATCATATACATCAGCGATAGCCATTATTCTTGCTTCCAGAGGAATAGCTTCACCTTTCAGATTATCAGGATATCCTTTGCCGTCCCAGCGTTCATGGTGATATCTTGCAACATTAAAAGCAACATTCACAAAATGCTGCTTCTCAACACCTTCAAGTATATTAAGAACAATTTCACCGCTTTTTGCCGCATGGGATTTCATAATCTCATATTCATCATCAGTTAACTTGCCGGGTTTGCACAATATTGAGTTATCAACAACTATTTTTCCGAGGTCATGCATTGGTGCAGCTCTTATGACATCTTCAGCGAATGTGTGTTCTATATTCTGTGTATTGTTTTCAATCATCGAGGTTACAAGTATCTGAACGATGTCGCTTGTACGTTTTACATGACCGCCTGTATTATTGTCACGATTTTCAATCATATTTGCAAGTCCGAGAACAACTTTTTTCTGTATCTGAGATATGTTTTCAGTCTGATTTTTTACATCTTCTTTAAGAACAGTATTATAGTTTTCCATGAATTCAATATATTTATGACGTTCGGTATCATCTGAAAGTTCAAAAATATATCCTGATGTACCGCCGTTGCGGTTAAGGCTGAAATATGAGATGGTATATTTGCAGGCGATATTCCCTCTCATGATATATCCGGTATCATTTTTTCCGATTTCCAGTTTATCCATTTGCTCGAAAAACAATCTGCTGAGTTCGTTATCATCGGCATTAAGCAGAGCTTTTGGAGCAAACTCTGAAATATCGGGTACAAGTTCAACAGCCTTTTTAGTTGCACCTAAATAATGTCTGTTCAGGTCAAACATGATATATCCGTTTTTAACACCATTTTTTTCATTTTTATTTGCAACAATACTTTCAATATCATATATAAGATTACGGTTATATGAGAAAGCTGCAAGATACATTGATGCAAGATATGCAACAGTAATTATCCTGAAATCAGGTCTGAATATAATATTGACAATGCAGGCAATGCCCATAATTATCGAAATTACACAATAGCTATGAACATCTATAGTATTGAAAAGCTGTTTGTTTTTCAGTGATTTTATCAATACAGCGGCAGTTGCAATCACTATTCCGCATATGTAAATATCATGCAGAATTGAAAGAACACCGGCTTTCCATGTAATCAAAGTGCCATATTTGGTTATGCTGAGTTCAGGAGATGGAAATAATTTTATATCAAGACAGACAAGCCACATACTCAAAAGCTGCAATACTGAAAATATACATAATACATTTTTTAAAAGCGGTTTTATTTTATATTTCAGAGCATCAAAAAGTGAAATAAGAAATACTGTCGGAAGTACAGTTGCACCTATGTATGCGATACTGCCTGCAAGCAGAGCTGTTTCAAGGTTTGAAGCCATTGATGCTGCAAAGTATCCGAAACAGGCAATCGGAACAAGCATAATCATAGTCCATTGACGGCATGGGATTTTCTTGAATTCTATTGATGAGATAAAGAATGTACATATAACGCAGAGAATGAATATTGCTCCGTAAATGTATGTATACATTAAATAGCTCCTTTCTCATATACAGGATTGATAAGCCGCTGTTCAAATTCCTCCTCACACAAAGGCTTGTCATAGAGGTAACCCTGAATTACCTTGCAGTTCATATCAAGCAGGAGTTTTCGCTGTTCCGCATTTTCAACACCTTCGCAGACAACCTGCTTTTTCATGTCATAGCAGGTGTGTATAATATTTCTTACAAGTATCTGATTGTCATTTGAACCGTTGTTAAGTTCAATATTATCAATAAATTTCTTATCAAGCTTTACGATATTGACATTAGGGTTTTTAAGGAGTTCAAGAGATGAATATCCTATTCCGAAATCATCTATTGCAGTAGCTATATGTGCTTCACCCATGTCATCAAGGAATCTGATAAGTGAAACATAGTCATCGTGGTTGGTAGATTCGGTAAGTTCAAATTCAAAGAGTGAACGTTCAACTTTATATTTATTTACAATGCGGAGTACATTTTCAGAAAATTTCGGATTGCTCAGATTGATTTTTGAAAAATTTGATGATACAGGAACACATTTAAGACCTTTTTCAATCCATTTTCTTATATCCCTGCATACCTGTTCAAGCACATAGCAGTCCAGTTCCATGATAAGACCGCTTTTTTCCAGTGACTGTATGAAGAATTTAGGCTGGATTACAGAACCGTCACGCTCCCATCTTACAAGAGCTTCACAGCCTATCATGGTGTTTGTCTGCATATTGACTTTTGGCTGATAGTATACTTTGAATTCATTGTTTTCTATTGCACTTCTGAAACGGAATGAAACTTCCTTTTCGCTGTAAAGTGCATCAGCTATTTTCTGCTCATACCAGATTACATCATCAAGGCTTTTGGTTTTGGCATAATTTATAGCGATTGACGAGTTATTGAGTGCCTCGGCAAAAGTATCGTTTTCTTTCATGGAATATATTCCGCATCGGGTATTTACCTTTATATTTTGTATGGTTCTGCCGTCTGAAACAGGTACTTCAATATTGGAAATAAAATCAAGGAATTCCTGCTGTCTGTGCTTGTATAGGATTATGATAAAATTATCGTTTCCAAGTCTGCCTGCCTTTTCACCTTTTATAAGGAAATCATTAAGCTTCTGACCATAAAGGGCGATAGTTTCATCGCCTCCTTCATTTCCTACGATATGGTTTATATATTTGAAATGCTTTAAATCAAGGTATGCAGTTATGTACATATTGATTTTCTTTTTTGCTGAGAGTTTATTGGTGAATTTTGTAATTGAAGCGGTATTTGCCAGACCTGTAAGAGCGTCATTGCTTACAATGTCATGCGTCAAAGCACTGCATATCCATTGAGTCATAATACCAAAAATCAGCAGTGCCGCAAGTATCACCATGGAGGAATTACGCAGAGCGAGCATAATATCTGATGTGGAATTTCTTCTTTCATCCATGTCATCATTGACCATTGTACGCAGTACCTCAATGCTTTTATTTACTTTTTCGACCTCAGTGTTCAGGAATTTATCCATATAGTATTCGGCGGTATTTATATCATTATCCTTGCTGAAGTCATAGATTATAGCGATATTCTTGAAATATCCGACAACATTTGAATATATGCTGTGATAATATGTTTCATATTCGCCGCCCTTTATGTTTGCACCGAACACTTGCAGAATTTCATCAATTTCCTCCTCAACAGCAGCGGCTTCATCACGCAGTTTTTCCTTTGCTTTGACATCGTCCATTGCCATATGCTGATATATCAGGGATTCATGTTTGTAAATCATGCTTTCAATCTTATCCATATACAGAATATCTTTATAATTTAAATCCATCATAGTGGTGTATTCATTCTGAAGCGAATTAAGCTGCATCAAAAGGAATATTATACCGAAACAGCCAAGAAAAATGGACAGAAAGTTATAAAGCATTATTTTGCTGCCGGATTTCTGAGCATTACGCAGCTTTGTTTTTTTTAAAGAGCTTTTCTTACTCTCCATATATTAATCTCCTTTTGTTAATTCGGAAACGGCAGTTATTTCTTCGACAGTCCGGTCAAGCATTTCCTGTAAATCCCTTTCATCAAGATTTCCGGCGGACAACGATACTCCAAGCTTGCTTGATGCCTGCCAGAAAGGGTCGGCAATACTCTGGATATAGCTGAAAGGTGACTGTTCGGCAAGAGCTGCAACTGCCGGAGAGGCAAGAACCTTATCTGATTTTGCAGCATTTATGTTTACAGGACATTCGCCTGTAGCTTCAAAACGTTTCAGCTGATTTTCCTCATTTGTTATATATTCAGCAAGCTTCATGCACCACTCAGGATTTTCAGTATATGCGTTTATTCCTACAAGTTTAAATCCTGTGAAGCTGCACATTTGTACCTGTGTGTTATTTATGGTGTATGTGGGGAGCTTTGCAGCACCATAATTTTCGCCCCATTCGGCAGATACGGTTTCTGAATTCCATGCACCGTTCACACCGGCTATTATCTCACCGGACTTAACGCCTTCAAGGAATTCATCATCGCTGAGAGAGATAAATCCGTCATGTTTTGCAATATCAATCATAGCTTCCGCAACATCAACGCCTTTGTATTCTGAATCAGTTGAATTCCATGTGCATATATTCGCAGTACCGTCATCATTACAGTAAAGCTCAAGTCCGGCACCTTTAAAAAATGAATAGATATACCAGCCGCTGCTGTAATCCATAGTGAATTTTTTATTATTTTTTTCGCATATTTCAAGTATTGTATCAAGTTTATCTATATCATTTTCCGAGAAATATTCTTTATTGTAATAAAGAAAATATCCGTTTCCTGAAGTTTCAGGATATGCATAAAGCTTATTATTTCTCATTGCAGCATGGGCAGATTCTGTATCCTTGCCGCCTATTTTATTCAGAACCTCATCAGTATTTTCTGTAATTTCCAGCAATGCTCCTCCGAGATAAAGCTCGTCCATCTGGTCATCAGCAAAAGTATAGATGTCAGCTGCATTCTGCGGAGATGCGAGCACAGTTTCCTTGCAGGTATCTTCACCTTCCATGCTTATGTTAAAATCGAAATTTACCTCCGGATGCATTTCCTGAAATGCATCAAGTTCCTCCTGCAATATAGATAAATTCCGCTCATCTGTCCATAATGCTATCTGTACATTTTCAATTTCATCTTTTTTTGACATACATCCTGATAATGTACTTGCAGTCATACACAATACCAGAGCTATTGCCGGAATTTTTGTTATATTTATTTTCATTACAGTTCCTCCTGATTATCCCTGTGTAATATAGTCTTTATTTTAAATATTCACTAAATATCACCATTAAAATGGTATGTTTTAATCCAAATATATATATACAATATTATAACATAAAATTTTACAAATTAAAACTGTTTCCATAAAAAAAAACAATCTTTTTAATAAATTTCTCAAATTATAACAGTTTTTTTCAGAATGAAAAATAATAATCATAGGAAATTCCTTAATTCACTATAAAATAATGTGAGTTTGACAACCAAAAGAAAAAGTTGTTGCGGCGAGTCGCCGCCTCCGGTGTTTAGTCAATATTTTTCTTTATGGTGGTCA
>JBJEQS010000381.1:0-5528 GCA_051881875.1 Oscillospiraceae bacterium | reverse complement strand
TTTATCCAAGCGGTCGGGTAGTTAAAAAATGTTATTACTAAGCAAAAGGCGAAATCAAAAGTTTTTGCCCAGCTTTTTTCAAAAAGCTGGAAAGTTTGAGCGAACGAAGTTCGCCGAACAGAAATAATAAAATTCCAAATAAACCACAACGGGAGAACGCAGTTCGCCCCTGCAAAGATAAAAAATTTGCAAATTCAAGAAATAAATAATATACAGTACAGGAGGATTATTTATATGACAGAAAATGAAAAACTCAGAAATATTATCAAATCGCTGAATGACAAAAAGGCGGAGGATATTCAGGTTATTCAGATTGGCGACCTTACAATACTTGCGGATTACTTTGTAATCGCAAATGGTACAAGCTCAACTCATACAAAAACTCTTGCCGATGAGGTTGAATACAATATGTCACAGCAGGGCATTGAACCTCGTGGAAAGGAAGGTCACGGCGGTTCAAACTGGATTATCCTTGACTATGGTGATGTTGTTGTTCATGTATTCTATAAGGAAACAAGAGATTACTATCAGCTTGAAAATATGTGGGCTGACGGCAAAAAGCTTGACATAAATCAGTTTACAGAGTAATATGGAAAAAAATAAAAAAAGCCTTTTAATATCAGCGGCAGTATTTTCAGCAGTCTATATTGTTATTGCAATTGTCACTGCTGATGTGTATACTGCATTAATCAATATAGTATTATGGGGCTGTATGTGTCTTGGACAGAACTGGGCGAGAGTTTCCAAAATTGCCATTGACATAATACTGATATGCGTTTATGCAGTTTCATTGTGGCAGATTTTTATGAGTTCAGATATGAATTTCAAGCCCGATAATTCACTGATATCTGCAATCGCCATAAATACGATAGTGCCTGTTATTGAATTGATTGTTATTTACAAATCAAAGGGCATGAGAGATTATTTTATTGAGCAGAGAAAAAATAAAATAAACATTAAAAGATAAGAGGTCTTGAAAAATGGAATCGAATGTTAATAACGGAAGAACCTTTGCCGTTGCAATAGGAGCTTATCAGGTGATAAAGACCATAATCAACGCTGTAATCGGCGGCTTTGTGCTTTCTGATATGCTTATAGCAGCTGCTATGTTAATTGTTCTTGCAGCAGGTGTTAAATATTCAAATTATATATGTGCAGGAATTCTTGCTCTTGTAGCGATTATGCATTTAGGCGATAATATCGCCAACATCGGCTCAAATCTGATTTATCTTATTGAGGGAATACTTGATATAGGTGCAGCTGTTATTCTGTGCATTAACAAAGATGTAAAAGAATTTTTTTCAGGCAATAAAACAGAAGTCTGAAATTTTTTAAATTTTTAATTGTAAAGGATTGGTAAACAAATGGCTAATAACTACGATTTTACTGCCATAGAAAAGAAATGGCAGGATTACTGGGACGAACATGGTACTTTTGAGGCTGAAAATGATTATTCAAAACCGAAATTCTATGCTCTTGTTGAATTCCCTTATCCGTCAGGTCAGGGACTTCATATAGGTCACCCAAGACCTTATACTGCTATGGATATAGTATCAAGAAAACGCCGTCTGGAAGGCTATAATGTTCTTTTCCCTATGGGCTGGGACGCATTTGGTCTGCCGACTGAAAATTATGCCATAAAGAATAAAATTCACCCTGCAATCGTTACAAAAAACAACGTTGCAAGATTTAAAAACCAGCTGAAAGCACTCGGTCTTTCATTTGACTGGAAAAGAGAAATAAATACTACTGATGAGGATTATTTCAAGTGGACACAGTGGATATTCATTCAGATGTTCAAGAAAGGTCTTGCATACAAAAAGGAAATGGCTGTAAACTGGTGTACATCATGCAAAGTCGTTCTCGCAAATGAGGAAGTTGTTGGCGGTGTATGTGAACGCTGCGGCGGTGAAGTTGTCCGCAAAGTAAAGTCACAGTGGATGCTCAAAATTACTGAATATGCACAACGTCTGCTCGATGACCTTTCTGAAGTAAACTATCTTGAAAAAATCAAGTCAACTCAGACAAACTGGATTGGTCGTTCAACAGGTGCGGAGGTCGATTTCACTGCAACAACAGGCGATACTCTTACAGTATATACAACTCGTCCTGATACGCTTTTCGGTGCTACTTACATGGTAATCTCACCTGAACACCCATATATTGAAAAATGGGCTGACAAGCTTGAAAATATGGACGAAATAAAGGCTTATCAGGAGGCTGCTGCAAGAAAATCAGATTTCGACCGTACTGAAATGAATAAGGATAAGACAGGTGTTGAACTCAAGGGTATAAGAGCCATAAATCCTGTAAATAATAAGGAAATACCGATTTTTATTTCCGACTATGTACTTATGAGCTATGGTACAGGTGCTATCATGGCTGTTCCTGCACATGATACCCGTGACTATGATTTCGCAAAGGTATTCAATCTCCCGATTATTGAAGTTGTAAAGGGCGGAGATGTTGAAAAAGAAGCATTTACAGATTGTGCAACAGGTATTATGACAAACAGCGGATTTCTTGATGGTCTTTCTGTTGAAGACGCAAAGGTTAAAATCAAGGAATGGCTCGAGGAAAACGGCAAGGGCAGGTCAAAGGTAAACTATAAGCTTCGTGACTGGGTATTCTCAAGACAGAGATACTGGGGCGAACCTATCCCGATTGTAAAATGTGACAAGTGCGGATATGTTGCTCTGCCTGAAAGCGAACTTCCTCTTACACTTCCTGAGGTTGAAAGCTATATGCCGACAGATAATGGCGAAAGTCCTCTTTCTGCCCTTGAAAGCTTTATAAATACAACCTGTCCGTGCTGCGGAGGCCCTGCAAAGCGTGAAACAGATACAATGCCTCAGTGGGCTGGTTCATCATGGTACTTCCTCAGATACTGCGACCCGCACAATGACAAGGAACTTGCTTCAAAGGAAGCTATTGATTACTGGATGCCTGTTGACTGGTACAACGGCGGCATGGAGCATACAACTCTCCATCTGCTCTATTCACGTTTCTGGAATAAATTCCTCTATGATATCGGAGCTGTTTCACATAAAGAGCCGTACATGAAGCGTACATCACATGGAATGATTCTCGGTGAAGACGGTCAGAAGATGTCAAAATCAAGAGGAAATGTTATAAATCCTGATGATGTTATCAAGACTTACGGTGCTGATACTCTCAGACTTTATGAAATGTTCATAGGCGACTTTGAAAAGACTGCTCCATGGAGTCCGTCAAGCATAAAGGGCTGTAAGAAATTCCTTGACAGAGTATGGAATTTGCAGAATATGGTTGTTGACGGCGACACATACAGCGATAAGCTCAAATCATCATTCCACAAGACAATCAAAAAGGTTTCAGAGGATATAGAAGCACTCAAGTTCAATACTGCAATAGCTGCCATGATGGCTCTTATCAATGAAATATATGCAGCAGGTTCAGTAAATCGTAAGGAATTAAGAGATTTCCTTATAATCCTCAATCCGTTTGCTCCTCATATCACAGAGGAAATGTATACACTGCTTGATTTCGGCGGTGTTCTCAATGAACAGGAGTGGGTTAAATATGATGAAAGCCTTTGCGTTGATGCGTCAGTTGAAATTGTTGCTCAGGTAAACGGCAAACTCAAGACCAAGCTTGTTATTCCTGTTGATATGCCTAAGGACGATGTTCTTAAAACTGCTCTCGAAAATCCAAAGGTTGCAGAAGCGGTTAATGGTAAGAATGTTGTAAAACAGATATATGTACCAAACAAACTTGTAAATTTTGTTGTAAAATAACAAAAATCATTATAAACATGATTATCTCTTGACAGAGTGCTGTCAATTATGGTAAAATAAAATATATCTTGAAAACTACATCTGTATACTCTTTTACAGAGTAAATCAGAATTCGCTGGAAATTGATGTGATGACTGACACGTCTGTCTTATACAGACGGTTTAGTATAAACCTCTGTCTTAGCGGCAAAGGGAGGGAAACAAATGGCAGAAGTTCGTGTTGGAAAGAACGAATCTTTGGATACAGCTCTTAAGAGATTTAAGAGGTCATGTGCCAAGGACGGCGTTATCGCTGAAGTTCGTAAAAGAGAACACTACGAAAAACCTTCGGTAAAGCGTAAGAAAAAATCCGAGGCAGCTCGTAAGCGTAAGTATTAATTTTTAGCTTTAATAAAGCAAACTGATTAGGGCGGGCGTATTTTAATGCGTCTGCCTTTTCGTTTTTTGGAGGATTGCTGTACTATGCTTTTCAATGCCACCACAGCCGTCAGAACGGTTGACCATATATCCGCTGACCTGCTGAACCATTATGATATAAAAGGGCTTATACTCGACCTTGACAACACCCTGACAACGCATGATAATCCGATACCTGCCGAAAGGGTTGAAGCATGGCTTGAGGATATGCGGAGAAATAATATAAAAATGATGATAGTTTCAAATAATCATTATGAACGTGTAAAGCCGTTTGCTGATAATCTGAAGCTTGATTTTGTATGTGAGGGTAAAAAACCGCTTTCAAAGGGCTTTAAAGAGGCACAGAAGCTTATGGGTATACCGTTTGATAATATAGCCATAGTCGGCGACCAGATTTTTACTGATATACTTGGTGCAAATCTCATAGGCGTAAAAAGCATATATGTCTTTCCGATACAGCATGAAACAACAGCATTTTTCAAATTCAAAAGATTTATGGAGAAGCCTTTTATTCCGAAAAAGCTTTATGATGGTGAAAAAAGATGAAAAAGGCATTGAAGCGTATATTTACTGTAATAATATGTATGCCGATAGTGCTTATAGTCTTGTTTATCGGATATGAAATTATTGGGATTGCTGTGAATGATTATTCAGCAAATAAACAGACGAAAAATCTGCTTGAGGATATTTCAAATGTATCGGATATTGAAATTCTTGACAGCTATACATATTGTGGAAATACAGGAAACGGCAATCATGTGGATATGCTTTCACTTGTGCTTGTAAGGTCAGATGATGAACCGAAGAATTCTCGTTATGGGAATGTAAGAATAAGACCTTATGAAAATTTATCTGATATAAATTTACAGGGGAAATATTATGGAAGTCTGAATTATCCCGAAAACAAGGAAAACTTATATGTAATAGTTCTGAATAATCCAGCACCATTTTATGATAATATTGTCGGACATTAATTTAATGCCAAAAGAAAAAGTTTTGGTCGGGTAGTTAAAAAATGCATCAATAAAATAAAACCCGAAAGAAAAAGTTTTTGCCCAGCTTTTTTCAAAAAGCTGGCAGATTCCAAAGGCAGAGCCTTTGGTCGCTCGAATGAGCGAAACGGGGGTGTGGGGGCGGCAGCCCCCGCCCAATCATACTCCAAAAAAGTTTTTTGGCAACCTTTTTATAAAAAAAGGTTGGTCGGCTGAAAGCCGACTATTACAATTCTGACAGAATGTGAATTCAACAGATTTTTCTGTAAAAATTTTATAGTTCCTGTTTTGCGAACTCCGTTCGCACAAACTTTTTTTGGAAAAAGTTTGACAAAAAACTTTTT
>JBJEQS010000380.1:0-5531 GCA_051881875.1 Oscillospiraceae bacterium | reverse complement strand
CTTGCACAAAGTGTAAACTATCTTACTCTTGACACAATGGTCGCCCCTACAAAAGCGGACTGAACATTCTTAAAATTCCTGTTGTTATCTTTTTGAATACCGGAATTTTATTGCAGTAGTCAATATCAATCTTCCGGCAGTCTTTTAAGGTTTCAAGGAAATCATTCTTAATATCCTTAACAGATGAATTCTCATACATATATACAGCACATTCAAAATGAAGATAAAGACTTCTGTAATCAAGATTGATTGTACCTACAACAGCTGTTGTATCATCGGATACAAAGCTTTTTGCATGAACGAAACCCTTTGAATATTCATATATCTCAATTCCATTGCTTATAAGTTCCTTGTAATATGACTGTGCAATAGCATGAGTGTACCATTTGTCAGGAATACCCGGAGTTATTATTTTTATATCAACTCCGCTTTTTGCAGCAAATTCCAGTGCATGAAGAAGTTCATGGTCGAGTATAAGATATGGTGTGCAGATATATACATAATCCACAGCATTGTTGATTATATCAAGATATACGGTTTCACCGGCTCTTTCATCATCAATAGGACTGTCACCGTAGGGCATTATATAGCCGTCACTTTTAAATTTTTCATGGCAGTATACATCAGGAGCAAAATTTTGGCGGTAATCCTCAATATTTTTCGCTTCAGGTTCCCACATCTCAAGAAAAAGCATTGTAAATGTCCAGACTGCCTCTCCTTTAAGCATGATTGCGGTATCTTTCCAGTGTCCGAATTTCTGAATATGGTTTATGTATTCATCAGCTATGTTTACTCCGCCGGTAAATGCGGTATGTCCGTCAATTACAACTATTTTCCTGTGATCACGATTATTCTGCACAGATGAAAGAAACGGTCTGAAATGATTGAAAACCTTGCATTTTACTCCTATACTGCAAAGCTTTTTATTATATTTGTCAGGAAGTATAAGCTGACTTCCCATTCCATCATATATTACACGTACATCAACGCCGTTTTTAGCTTTTTCGATAAGTATATCCAGTATTTCTCCCCACATTTTTCCCTCATCAATAATGAAGTATTCCATAAATATGAAATGCTCTGCTTTTTTCAGTTCGGATTTAAGCATTTCAAACTTTTCCTCACCCGAACTGAAATACTGCGTTACAGTATTCTGATATATCGGTGCATTGCAGTGCCTGTACATATATTTTGCAAGACGTGATGAAGCGGTACTGCAGTTTTCAAGCTGTTTCAGCACATCATTATCCTGAGAAAGATATTTTTCTGCATTTTTCTGCTTTTCCTTTGTAAGCCGTTTAATAAGTCTTGTTTCAATATGTGTGTTAAAATAAATATAAGCCAGACCTGCAAATACGGGAGCTATCAGCAGGGGTATCACCCATGCCAGCTTATATTCCGGACTGCGTTTGTTATTGTTTATTATGAATACTACTGTAATTGCTCCTATTACGGTCATAATACCATATACAAAAGCGAAATGCTCCCTTACTGTTATAAGAAGCATAACTATCATAATAATCTGAAAGAGCAGCAGCAGAACAACCACTGATTTTCTGCTGAAAACGAATTTCATCATGTTTATAAGTTTCTTTTTCATTTGTTTATATACCTCCCTGAGCGTTATGCTGTTTATTTTGCAAAATAACAGGCTTATCGGCATAATTATATCATATTCAACCGCAATATTCAATATTCTGATGTGTGATTTATATTAACGTAAGTTCGGCAACCCAAATATAAAAGTTTTGGTCAAGCTTTTTCAAAAGCTTGCGGATTCCAAAGGCAGAGCCTTTGGTCGCTCAAATGAGCGAAATGGGGGTGCGGGGGCGAAGCCCCTGCCTTTCAATTCGTTCAAAAAAGTTTTTTGTCAAACTTTTTCCAAAAAAAGTTTGGTCGGCTGCAAGCCGACAGTCGAAATTCCCAGTAAACTGCAATGGGCGACTGAAAATTGATTTCCATGTCAACTCTTATCAATATGTTGACAAAATCTGACCAGTATATTATAATGATTATGGTACTGCATAAACGGTAGGCGGTTAAATCTCGCCCTCAGAAATGGGGGTGTTATTGTGGAATATGTGACATGGTCTGACTTAGTACAGATATTAATTGCTTTTTCTACAACAGGAGCATTTATAATTGCCCTGATAGCATTATTATACAATGTTATTAACAATAAAAAGAAATAACCGCCCTTAATGCCAACGGAACGGTTATTTCAATATAATCAATCTAGAGGGCTAACCGCTTACTTGCGGTGCCTTTTATATTATTATACAATTAAATCAAAAATATGTCAAGAGTAATTTTCCTGACAACATGGAAATCAATTTTCAGTCGCCCATTGCAGTTTACTGGGAATTTCGACTGTCGGCTTGCAGCCGACCAAACTTTTTTTGGAAAAAGTTTGACAAAAAACTTTTTTGAACGAATTGAAAGGCAGGGGCTTCGCCCCCGCACCCCCTGGAGTTTCGCCGTCTGCGGACGGCGACAAGGGCTTTGCCCCTTGACCCCACCATCTTTTTGAAAAAAGATGGGCAAAAACTTTTACTTTTGAGTTCAATAACCTTAAATAAATATGGCAAGTTGCTGTACTTAACAAACTACAAATTGTCACACCTGCAAAAATTGATTTCCGTGTCCTGACAAAATTCTGACTTTAATAAAAAATCATTAAGCAAATATATTGACAATACACTTTTTTAGTGCTATAATATCAGTATATTTAAACCGTTGATGAAGGGTAAGTAGGTCTTTTCCCTTTTCTCCCAGAGAGCTGTATGCATGGTGAAATTACAGCAGAAAATATCAGACTGAATGGACTTCTGAGGGCAATCAGAAATGAATTATGTATTCAAAGTATGTGCGACGGAGTATGGCTCTCCGTGAAAAAAATCCTGCATATGTCAGTATGCATAAAGTGTACGGATTATTCCGTAAATCAAGGTGGCACCACGGATAAATTATTTTGATTATTCGTCCTTGACAGACTTAAATTTTTAATGTCTGTCAGGGACTTTTTTGTTTCTCTCAGACACATCTTATGGAGGTATATGATATGTTCTTACCGTCTTTTGAAAAAGTCAGCGAAATTGCGGCAGAAAATAAATATGATGTTCTGCCTGTAAGCTGTGAAATGCTTTCCGACTCATTCACACCTATCGAGGTTATAAGAATTCTCAAAAATGTATCATCACACTGCTTCGCTCTTGAATCAGCATCAAGAGGTGATACATGGGGCAGATACACATTCATAGGCTTTGAGCCTGAACTCGAAATCACCTGTATTGACGGAGTGTTAAAAGCCGGTCAGCTTACTGTTGAAACCGATGACCCGTCAAAATATATCAGACAGATTATGAACAGCCATAAAAGTCCTGTTTTCGATTATCTTCCGCCCTTTACAGGCGGTCTTGTGGGATATTTCGCATACGATTTCCTTAATTACAATGAGCCTACTGCAAAGCGTGAAACTGAAGATACTGAAAATTTCAAGGACATCGACCTCATGCTTTTCAATAAAGTCATCGTATTCGATAATTTTGCTCAGAAAATCATACTCATTGCAAATATGAAACTTGATAACCCCGAATCTGAATACAATAAGGCGATTATGGAACTCAATCAGCTGAAAACTCTGCTTAAAGAGGGTAAGAAAAAGCCTGAACCTGTGAGCCGTCTGACCGGTGAAATAACTCCTCTTTTCAATAAGGAAAAATACTGCGATATGGTTGAAAAGGCCAAGAATTATATCCGTGAGGGAGATATATTCCAGATAGTTCTTTCAAACCGTCTTAGTGCTCCGTTTGAGGGCAATCTTCTCAATATGTACAGAATTCTCCGCACTGTAAATCCATCGCCTTATATGTTCTATTTCTACGGAACAGATGTTGAGGTTGCAGGGGCATCGCCCGAAACTCTTGTAAAACTTGAAAAAGGTGTACTCCATACATTCCCTCTTGCAGGAACTCGTCCGAGAGGAAAAAATCGTGAGGAAGACCTCGCACTTGAAAAGGAACTCCTCGCCGATGAAAAGGAACTTGCTGAACACAATATGCTTGTTGACCTCGGCAGAAATGACCTCGGCAGAATAAGCAAATTCGGTACGGTTGAGGTTGAAAAGCTTCATTCAATCGAAAGATATTCCCATGTTATGCATATCGGCTCAACAGTACGCAGTATCATAAGAGATGACTGTGACGCTATGGACGCAGTAAGTGCGGTACTGCCGGCAGGAACTCTTTCAGGAGCTCCGAAAATCAGAGCGTGTCAGCTTATCGGTGAACTCGAAAACAACAAGCGTGGAATATACGGCGGCGGCATAGGTTACCTCGCATTCAGCGGCGACCTTGATATATGCATTGCAATCCGTATTGCATACAGAAAAAACGGCAAGGTATTTGTAAGAAGCGGTGCAGGAATTGTTGCTGATTCCGTTCCCGAAAAGGAATATCAGGAATGTATCAACAAGGCGGCGGCTGTTATGAATTCACTTAAAATTGCAGAGGAGATGGAATTATGATACTGCTTATAGATAATTACGACAGCTTTTCATATAATCTTTATCAGTATATCGGTGAAATAAATCCCGATATAAAAGTTATCAGAAATGATGAAATGACTGTTGATGAAATAAAAAAGCTTAATCCCGACAGAATTATAATATCACCTGGCCCCGGCAGACCGGAAAATGCAGGAGTTATAATTGAGGTTGTTCAGAAACTAGGTTCACAAATTCCGATACTGGGAGTATGTCTTGGACATCAGGCGATATGTCATGCATTCGGCGGAAAAATCATTCACGCATCACAGCTTATGCATGGAAAACAATCCGATGTAAAATTCAGAACGGATACAAGGCTTTTTAAGAATATTCCCGAAACGGCACCTGTTGCAAGGTATCATTCACTTGCGGCAGACGTTGAAACATTGCCCGAATGTCTTGAAATAACGGCGGTTACGGAAACAGGAGATATAATGGCGGTACAGCATAAGGAATATCAGATATACGGAGTGCAGTTTCACCCCGAATCAATAATGACACCTGACGGAATGACAATGCTCAGAAATTTCATGCGGTAAGGTGCCGCCTCCACTTTTTAGTCAATATTTTTCTTTATGGCGGTCAATTATATGCGACTTACCTGACATATAACCATAAATCAGCATAAAAGCGGTCGGGCAGGTAAAAACCGAATAAACAAAGCAAAGCCCGAAAATAAAAGTTTTGGTCAAGCTTTTTCAAAAGCTTGCGGATTCCAAAGGCAGAGCCTTTGGTCGCCGTCCGCAGACGGCGAAACTCTTTGCCTTAGAAACGCTCCGCAAGGGGTGAATTTTCAGCCAAAGGCTGAAAAGAGGGGAAGCCCTGCACGAGAGGGCGTCCCCTTTCAGAAACTATGAATTTGATGGAAATAAAAATTAATGAATGATATTTGAAAATTGTGGTTTAATTGAATTTGAAAGCTTTCTGTTCAGCGAACTGCGTTCGCTCAAACTTTTTTTGGAAAAAGTTTGACAAAAAACTTTTT
>JBJEQS010000379.1:0-5568 GCA_051881875.1 Oscillospiraceae bacterium | reverse complement strand
CATTTCGCTCATTCGAGCGACCAAAGGCTCTGCCTTTGGAAACCGCCAGCTTTTTAAAAAAAGCTGGGCAAAAACTTTTTCTTTCGAACTTTGCTTTATGGGTGCATTTTTTAACTACCCGACCACTTGGATAAATAAAAATACTGGAAATTGGCGGCGGCAAGCTGCCGCCTGATGAAATTTTCAGTAAACCATAATGGGCGACCAATGGTCGCCCCTACAAAAATAATCCATCGAATTCGCATAATATTAACATGAATTCGACTGTATAAATAAACATAATACTGAAAAGTACAGGCGGAAGTTTGCCGCTTATTGTCTGCTGATTGATACAACTTTGAAATCAAGATTTTCAATTGTTTCCTTTAAAATATCATCACTGAAATTTTCTCCGCCCTTGAATACTGCTGAATTTGTTTCAAGGCTTACAGTTACATCTGATATGCCCTCCATTTTTTCAAGAGTTTTCTTTACAAGTGATGTGCAGTGTCCGCATGACATTCCCTCAATTTTAATTTCTGTCATATTATTCCTCTTTTCTATGAATTTTTTATTTATTTCATATGCAGACTGCTGAGTATTTTCACTGCTGCATACAAACGGCTTGAATTTACGAAGTCTTAAAGCATTGGCAACAACACATACGCTGCTAAGGCTCATGGCAAATGCTCCGAACATGGGATTGAGCTTTATTCCAAATGTATTGTAAAATACGCCTGCCGCAAGCGGTATGCCTATGCAGTTGTAGAAAAATGCCCAGAAAAGATTCTGTTTTATATTTGTCATAACTTTGCGGCTTAATTTCAGAGCATTTACAGCATCGGAAAGGCGGTTTTTCATAAGCACAATATCAGCACTTTCAATAGCAGTATCAGAGCCTGCACCCATCGCAATACCGGCGTCAGCCCTTACAAGTGCAGGAGCATCATTTACACCGTCACCGGTCATGGCTGTGATTTTTCCCTGTTTCTGCAAATCGGATATGCATTTTTCCTTTTCCTGTGGAAGAACATCGGATATTACAGTGTCAATTCCGGCTTGCTTTGCTATGAATTCAGCGGAAAGTCTGTTGTCACCTGTGAGCATTATAACATCAATGCCCATATTTTTTAGTTCTGCAATTGCTTCTCGGCTGTCGGATTTTATTACATCTGCAACAGCTGATATTCCGCATATGCCTTTTTCATCAGCAGTAATTATCGGAGTTTTTCCCATGCCTGCAAAACTATTTATATGTTCCTCATATTCCGAACAGGATATTCCAAGCTCCTCAATAAATTTTCGGCTTCCGGCAAAATACTTTATGCCGTTTACAGTGCCCTCAATGCCCTTTCCGAAAACAGATTTAAAATCTGTGACATTATACAATGTTACGGAATTTTCTTCGGCATAATCAGTCCATGCCTTAGCGATAGGGTGTTCACTCATGTTTTCAAGTGATGAGTTTATCGAAATAAGTTCATTTTCTGATATTCCGATTGAAATTATATCTGTTACAAAAGGCTTTCCCTCGGTTACAGTACCCGTTTTATCGACTACAAAGGTATCTGTTTTATGAGCAGTTTCAAGCACTTCACCTGATTTTATGATGATGCCGTTCACAGCCCCTGCACCTGTTCCGACCATTACAGCAACAGGCGTTGCAAGTCCTAATGCACATGGACATGATACAACAAGAACAGCTATTGCACATGATATTGCAAATTCAGCGTCCTTGCCGGCTATAAGCCATATTATAAGAGTTAGCAGGGCAATTGATATTACAATCGGAACAAATATTCCTGATATTTTGTCTGCAAGTCTTGCAATCGGTGCTTTGCTTGATGATGCTTCTTCGACAAGCTTGATAATCTGGGAAAAAACAGTATTTTCACCGACCTTTTCCGCTCTTATTCTGATATATCCCGATGTATTTACAGAGGCGGATATAACTTTGTCGCCGACAGTTTTTTCAATGGGAATGCTTTCACCTGTTACAGCGGATTCATCAATGTATGAAGTGCCTTCGATTACAATGCCGTCAGCAGGAATTTTTTCTCCTGATTTTATTATAACAATATCTCCCGTTACAAGTTCACTTGCAGGAATTTCGATTTCCTTTCCGTCACGTTCAGCTATGGCGGTTTGCGGACTCATATCAATAAGACTTCTTATTGCATCACCTGTTCGGTTTTTGGCTCTTGCTTCAAAATATTTGCCGAGTGTTATGAGCGTGAGTATTGTTGCTGATGATTCAAAATAGAGATTTTCACGATAGCTTTCAACGAGTTCATGGTCAGCAGTTCCAAGTCCATAGCATATTCTGAACATTGCTGTTATCCCATAAACAAAAGCGGCTGATGAACCGACAGCGATAAGTGAATCCATATTGGGAGAACCTTTGAAAAGATTTCTAAATCCGTTTTTGAAATATCTTCTGTTTATGAATATTACCGGTACACACAGTATAAGCTGTGACAATGCGAAAACTCCTGCCCCCTCATATCCATGAAATACCGCAGGGAGAGGAAGTCCGAGCATATGTCCCATTGATATATACATAAGCGGTATAAGGAATATAAGTGAATATACAAAGCATTTTTTAAGCATTTTTGCATTGCCATCAATGGCAGGATTATTTTTTTCAGGAGTATTATCCTTTATGCCGTATCCGGCATCTGTTACTGCTTTTTTTATATCACTTTCCGATAAAATATTTTCATCATATTTCAGCGTCATTGAATTTGCAAGCAGATTGACAGAAACATTTTCAACACCATTAAGCTTTCCGACAGCTTTTTCAACTCTTGCAGAGCAGGCGGAACAGGTCATGCCGGTAATTCCGAAATGCTGCTTTTTCATATATAAATCAACTCCTTTTCCATAAAATATTATAATACAAAAATTATAATAATTCAAACAGAAAATTCTAAAAAAAATATGCACAAAAGTATTTTTTACCATACTGTATCAGCATATATATTTAATGAGGTGATAAAATGAGCAGGACAAAGAGCATAATTTTTTCAGTGTTTTTTATATTCATATCAATGATGTACATATTATTTTCGCAGTCAGCCGGTCAGTCCGTATCAAATGCAGTGAATATATGCCTGAGAGTTATAATTCCGTCAACATACGGTTTTATGATAATTTCATCGCTTATTATCAGAACAGGAGTTCACAGGATAATAAGCCGTCCATTCAGAATTATTTCCAAATATGTCTTTAAAATACCATGCGAACTGTTTTCAGTGTTTATAATCAGCTGCTTTGCCGGATATCCTGTCGGTATAAAGATGATTTATGAGCTTTTTGACAATGGTGAGATTGATAAGGATACAGCGGAATATATGTCCTGCTTCTGCTTTGCGGGAGGACCTGCATTTATAATGGGTACAGTATCACCGTTATTTTCTGATAAAAGAATAGGAATGGTTATGTTTACAAGCATAACGGCGGCAAATATAATTACAGCGTTTATAGCAGGAATCAGAAGAAAAATCTGTATCGGCAGGAATAAAAATCCGCTGATATGCAAAAAGCTTTCAGCAGAGATGATAACATCATCTGTTGAAAGCTCGGCAAAATCAATGTTTATTATATGTGCCATGATTACAGGCTTTGCTGTATTTTCATCACTTGCGGAATGTACAGGGATTTTCGGATATACAGCCATGCTTATATCAAAGGTTACGCCTTTTGATTACAAAGAAGCATACAATATCATTCTGACATTTACTGAAATAAGCCATGTAACTGATTTCTCAGACAGCAACTGCAATATAATCCCGGTAATGACATCATTGCTTTCATACGGCGGATTATGCGTTACAGTGCAGGCGGTATCAATGACGGACGGACGGCTCAGCCTGAAAAAATTTTTCCTGTCAAGATTTTTTTCAGCGGTAATTTCGGGCATAATCTGCAAGCTGATAATCAGCCGTATGGATATATATGTATCTGCTGTATCGCTTGAGCCGTATTATCTGCATAATTCCGAATATTCAGCAGTGCCGTCTGTAATGCTCATTATAATGACAATACTGCTTATCAAGGAAATGAGAACATCAAATCCGATTGAGAGCAGATTATGACCTTGCTGAAGCAAGCATAAGCTTTATACGGTTTTCCTGATTTACCTTTGTAGCACCGGGGTCATAGTCGATAGGAACTATATTCGCCTGTGGGTGTATCTGTTTTATTTTTCTCACCATGCCCTTTGCAACGATATGGTTAGGCAGACAGCCGAACGGCTGACAGCATACGATGTTTTCATAGCCGTTTTCGATAAGTTCTATCATTTCTGCAACGAGCATCCAGCCCTCACCCATTTTGTTGCCGTATCCGATTACACCGTCAACAAGTGATTTTATATGCTCGTATGGTGTGGGAGGTATGAACTGGCTGTAGTTTTTAAACTGTTCGAGGATAAGATTTTCCATACCGGTAAGATAATTCATTATAATTTTTACGACTTTTTTCTTGATGCTGCTTCCGCCGTAAAGCTTTATATCTTCAAGTCGGTTGTCAACCTTGAACATAAGAAACGGTATAAGTCCCGGAAGCATTACTTCACAGTCCTGACTTTCAAGCAGCTGCTGAAGATTATTATTTGCAAGACCGGAGAATTTTGCATATATTTCCCCGACTATTCCTGCCTTGGTTTTTTTGATTGATGAATCTGTTTTTATTTCAGAAAATTCTTTTATCATGCTGCTGACATTTTCGCTTAATTCAGCCTTTGAAAAGCCTTTCTGCTGCTTGAACAGATTTCCGAGTTTATCAACCCATCTGTTTACAACGGCATTTGTATCGCCCTTTACAGCTTCATAAGGCTTTATCTGATTTTCAAGGAGCATGATTACATCACCGTAATATAATACAGTTATGGCGTCACGGAGCATGGAGAGAGTAAGCTTGAAGCCGCTGTTGCTCTCAAGACCGGACATATTGAGCGATATTACAGGCACATGACCAAATCCGGCTTTTTCAAGAGCTTTTCTTGCAAGATGTATGTAATTTGAAGCTCGGCAGCCGCCGCCTGTCTGCGGAATGAGGAGTGCAACCTTGTTTATATCATATTTTCCGCTCTGGAGAGCATTCATAAGCTGACCGATTACGAGAAGGGCAGGATAGCAGGTGTCATTATGAACATACTGCAAGCCTGTATTTACGACCTCCTGACCTTCATTATGGAGAAGTTCGACATCATATCCACGCTGTCTGAAAACATTCATAAGAAGTTCGAAATGAATATTTAGCATATTCGGAATGAGTATCTTATAAGTTTTCTTCATTTCTTTTGTAAATTCAACTTTCATAAAAAATCCTCTTAAATTTTATAATAGCATATATATTTGTCAGACGGAAAAAATCATCTGAAAATTTTCGTATATCAATTATTATACATTATTTTTATGCTGCTTGTCAATTGACAGATTAATTAATTATATCGTTTTTATTATCAAACGTGAGTTCGATGGATTATTTTTGTAGGGGCGACCAATGGTCGCCCGTTATAGTTTACTGGGAATTTCATCAGGCGGCTGAAAGCCGCCCAACCTTTTTTTATAAAAAGGTTGCCAA
>JBJEQS010000378.1:0-23828 GCA_051881875.1 Oscillospiraceae bacterium | reverse complement strand
ACATATTCCTGCATATATCCCTTTAAAAACAAACCGCGGTGCCGCAAGGCACCGTAATCTGCATGGATATGAAAATCTATCTCAACCAAGCACATGAATGTTCTGTCAATATGATTTCAAACCCTTTAAAAAACAATCGGCGGTGCTCCTTGCACCGCCACAATCTTTTATTGATACTATTTATTATATATGCTTTCTTCCTTTGGGCATGATACCAAGCTTTTATACAAGTTGATAAAGGCTATGGATTTTTCACTTTGTTGGTGATAATCTAAATCAAATGATCATGACATTCAAGCATAACATTGTCTCTTTATCGTCAAACAAAAATGTCCGTGACACACGGACATCTAAAGTGGGTTATGTTTGATATATCAGCCCGCTTTAAGGAAGAGCAGTTTCATATTTTTACATTTGTATGCTGAAACCCGGCTGATTCAGGCGGCCGGTAAGGGCTTTTTGAGCAGCAAAAAGTGGCCGTAGGGCAGCGGAGTCAGCTATGCTGACAACACAGAGGGTTAATCCTCTGTGTGACACCGCCCCTTATGCTCTTCCCCCATTTTAAGCTGTTCCCCGAAGCGTAAGCTGAGGCAACAGCGCGCACCGCATATCTATGCGGTTTAGATGGGTTGACGTAGGTCAACCCGGGGCGTTTACGCCAGGTCAACTCGGTCAACCCGGTTGACTTTGGTGTTGCAAACGACGTAGTTTCGCGGTTGATTTTCACAGAAAGTCAACCAGCGTTGGGATAGAGTGTCACACGGTTGACAAAGTTGACTTCAAGCCAAAAGTGGGTAAAGCAAAGCTTAGTACGCCCATGTACATGGGCGTTGACGCTTTAAACGCATAGGCAATTTGCCTAATTTGCCTTTTTGGTGTCAAAAAGCACGTATTTACGTGGGGCATTTTCGCAAAAACTGGGTGTCAGTTTTTGTAAAGTGTCACACATAGGCAAATTGCCTATTGAGGCAAAAATCGAGTTCATTTTAAGCATTTTGCCGACGCTATGAAGGTTGATTTCGGATTGGCGCTTCATACTTCCCGGATGCACTGGCAGGGTTTGGTTCAAGTTGCGATGCCGGTATTTTTATTCCGTAGTTCTATGCATGATGTCCGCTATTGGAGAACAGATTATAAGAATAGCCGATGCGTGATTTATGCTTCAAAATCACTTTTGCGTGATAAAGTAAGAGTAAAATTTTGTGTGTCAGATTATATTTTTCAAGATGACGACTTGTAACGTAAGAAATGATGTTCCATTTTTTTGCAAAAAGCAGAACACCTGGATGGGTGTCCACTTTTGTTACAAAAAGGGCGAAAAAAAGTAACAAAAACGGCGCACGTGGATAGATGTCCAAAATTGTAACAAAAAACGCACCGTTTTTGTATCAATATTGTAACAAAAGTGGAGCACATATATGGGTGTCCAAAATTGTAACAAAAAATGCACCGTTTTTGTATCAATATTGTAACAAAATTGAAACGCATAGATGGGTGCTCCATTTTTGTTACAAAAACGGTGTAAAAAATGTTACAAAAGTGGAGCACGGACAATGTACGGTTAGGTGGGGCGAAAAATAGTTTCTTCGGTTTATCGGAAACGTGGGCTGAAATAAGCCTTTATGACTACGCTAATTTCGATACCTTGTTAGAAATCTCAAAAAAATTTGTCTTTTCCCTTGATTTTTCCTCATAATCGGGTATAATAATATCAAATCACGATTTAGTAAATCAAGATTAGATATTATGAGGTAGCATTCAGAGGTTTATACCGTATTACGGACAACTTTTTCTGTTTCTGATATGCGTTGGGGTTCACCAATGCTTCCGAGCTTGAGGGCGGAGTTTTACTATTATCTGTTTTCGGAGTCTGGGTTTGATGAGAAGGTTGTTGGGGAGGATAGGAAGGATAATCATATTATTTTGTGTGTGGGTGGAGGAGATTGTGGGAAATAAATGTAAGAATTTAGGGTTGGGACATTAAGTAATACTAAAACTTCACTAAACAAACTGGCTTAACTTTTGTGAGGCGGTCGATAAAGAAGTTTTGCAGCATTATTATCTATGATAATAGACTCAGTTTTACGGGGTGCACATGAGAAAATAACGGCGGTACGATATTTGATACTACTTTATCGGCAAAAGATGCAATTAAAATTGAAGATACAGCACTTTCAGTCTTGAAATCGAAGATCCTCTTGCGATGTACCCATAACAAATATAAAACAGGCGTAGAAAAAATACGCCTGTTTTTGTAGTATATTTTGTTGAATAAACCCCCAAAAATTGATATAATAAAAGGGATAATACTATAGCTCATATTAGATGATTGGAGCGAATTCAATATGAAAGCAAAATTTCGTAACAACCAGAGTGATTGTCTTGTTATAGATGATAAAAGATTAGAAAAATCCGAACAAACTATGAGAAACACTTGGACTGATTTTCGTGAGGCTATTGCTCAAAAAGAGTTTAAATTTGATGATACAGATTCTGCACTAAAGGTGATATTTTTAAAACAATTCAATGATTGGTTTCAAGGTATAGCTAAGCAAGAAATGAGCAGGTCATTTTCGGATTATTTTAAAAATAAGCTTGCTGGACGTGGAACAGTAATACAGCCCGACGAATCTCCTGATACACCTAATTATGATAGATTTATGCCTAAAGCCGAATTCATAAAGGATGATAACCGTTTTAGTCCGTCTGGAATAGAGTGGTTATATTTAGCTATTGGAAGCTCAGAAACTATCATAAAGAAATGTGCTGAAAAAGAATGTCGAGCCAAAGCAGGAGATAGATTTGGATTCTGTGGGTTTAAATTAGCTGATAATGCGAGAAACTTAAAGTTAGTAGACCTCACCATTGCAAATAATTTGTCATATGATAAAATTAATGATGAACTTCGAAAAGTATATGAGGATTCACACAAAAAAAGTTATGAAGCTGGTGCACAAACATGGCAACTCCATTTATGGTCAATATTTATACAATGAATTCTTAAATAAAGAAGATGCTAAGCAAGATATCGCAAAATGGATACTTTTTATGTATGCTAAAATGCTGTCTGAAAATATTTTTGTTCCGATAGAAAGTGACGACAAAAAGCTTGAATACGCTCCCTTTCAAACTCTCGCAATGTATTTTATCAGAGAGGGTTTTGATGGTATTGTTTATTCAAGTACGGTTTTCCCAATTGCTAAGAATGTAGTTTTGTTTGATAAAGAATATGCTATACCCTATGGAGAAGTAGCCGATTACATCATATCTGATTAAAATCATTATATACAAACAAGAGCAGTACCGCAATTAAGCAATACTGCTCTGTTTGTTTTTTCATTCGCCACTGATTGTCATAAACCGTTTGGGTTGATAGCTTCTCTATGGCTACCGCCCATTTTGGGGGTATTGTGGAAATTTACACAGTTTATCTTTCAGCCTCAAATATGTATTAAATTACTACTAACGACTTTGCTGCAGAAATAAAATTAGAAAATGCCTCTTTAACGTCAGAATTATTCCCCCAACTGATTCTAACAGCACTTTGAATCCTATCAATACTGAATCCCATAGATTCAAGCACGTGACTCGGTTTATAACTGTTTGAGTTACAAGCTGAACCATTTGATATGCCGCAATACTGTCTTGATGCAAGCATTAATGCCTCTGAATTAACTCCGTCAAACGCAACATTTAATGTATTTGGCATACTATTTTCAATATCACCATTTATGTAATATTTCAATCCTGATTCATCAAGCATCTTAATAATTGTATTCTTTGTGTTCTGACATTTCTCAGAATTGGATTTGTACTCACTCAATGCAATCTCACACGCTTTTCCAAATCCTGCAATCAAGGCTGTAGGAATAGTTCCGGGACGAAGTCCATGTTCCTGACTACCACCAAAAATTATAGATTTAACAGGGGGCAATTTATACCTTTTTTTTCGCAATACAAGAGTACCAATGCCTTGAGGACCATACATTTTATGAGCACTTGCTGACAACATATCATATTTTGTATTCTTAAGTGCATCAACCAGCTTACCAAAGCTCTGCGCCGCATCTATATGAAAAAGCACACCTTTTTTCGATAACTCTTCTCCAATTTCTGTTACAGGCTGAATAACTCCGGTTTCATTATTAGCATGCATAACACTTACAAGCAGCGTATCTTCTCTTACGGCATTCAAAACATCATCTGCATTAACTCTTCCGGATTCATCAGGCTTTATATATGTTACATCAAAACCGTTCTTTGATAATACCTGTGTTGGTTCTATCACCGCTTTATGTTCAATAGATGTTGTAATGATATGTTTTTTATTTTGACTTTCAGCATATTCACGCAATCCCAATATTGCTATATTATCACTTTCGGTAGCACCACTTGTAAAAAAGACTTCATCTTTCTTTACACCTAAAAGATTTGCGACCAACTGTCTTGAATCCTCTACAATTTTACGTGCGTTTTCTCCATATTTGTGTGTTCTACTGTCGGCATTACCATAACTATTTCTATATACATCAACCATAATATCAATAACACGTTCATCAATAGGTGTTGAAGCATTATAATCAAGATATATCATTTTTATCCTCCAAAGACAAATCAAGCAAATCCTGAATATTTTTTATCAGGTTTGTACCGCTTAAATAACCTATACCTCTTTCTAAATGAAGCTTGAAATACTTTGCAAGGGTATCATTATCTGTACCCAGATCATTATCAATGCACCACTGCTTAATCAGTGCCTCATAGAGCTCATAATACTCACCTGCAAAAGTAATCCAGGACATCTCAACATTACTATCAGACTCAATGACTATATCTGTCGGAATAGTACCTTCTTTTAATGAGTAACAGAATGCCCAACGGCAAAGAACATTCCAATTTTGTATTCCCGTTTTTCCCTTAAGTCTGGAAAGCTTGTCCTTTGCTGCATTGGATAAACGAATTTGTTTTATTATCATCCGATTACCCCCTTAAAATATCCTTCTTCAATAGTTGAATGTTTTGTTTCCTCGTCATATACAAGTGTGAATTCATTTGATGTTACTTTATGCATCAATTCATAATATGTTGCGTCAATTTCAGCATCTGTTGATAAAATTATCGTCTGGTCGCTTGCCTTTGGGAAATACTTCTCAATTAATGCTGTTCTATGCACGGAGTCAAGACGAGCAAGAGGAGTATCTATAATTACAGGCAATTTTTTATGCGAGCACTCACCTAACGCCCACAGCATTGATATTACCATAAGCTGCTTTTCTCCTGCTGAAAGAGTTGTTTTAGGAATAACAACACCCTTTTTGTCAAGGTAATAATAGTCAAGCGTTTCGGGATCCATTTCAATCTTATAAATAAGATTTCTCTTTCCCAACAATCTTTTATAACATTCCGTCATTTTCAATGCAAGCTCATCAACCTTGGCTTTTTGTAAAGCCATTCTATATTTTGTCAAAGTGCTTTTGACTCTTAACGCATATCCGCTTAATCTCTGCTTATCATCTTCACGTTCCATAACCTGTAATGAATGCTCAACACAACGATTAAACTCCGTTGTTGCCCTCATATATTCGCCATTGACAGTTGTCCTCTCTTTTTGTTTGCTCTCAAGCTGGGCTTCTAATTCTATCCTGCGATTTTTAAGTTCGCATATTTTTTTGTAAATCTTCTGAATAGCCTTCTCATCAATGTCAACTGCAAGGTAATTATCAATCTCATTAAGACGGAGCTGCATATTCTGAATGCTTGCTTTATCCTCAACATAGCTGTTTTTCGCAGTCTCCAGTTGTGATGAGCATAGAAGCGAAAGCTGTGCATATGCCGTTTCAGAAAGATTAAAAACACTTTTTACAGTATTATTCTGACTCTGACTATTAATAAAATTTATAAACTCAGCAATTAGGTTGTCATTTTCATTCCTTTCCAAAACAAAGCTGCGCGCATAGTCATTGATTTTGTTAATAGCGATCTGCGTTGTTTGACGTTCTCGCTCATTAGTTGACTGATCTACAATTCTTTTTAAAAAGGGTTCTACTAAAGCAAGCGGCAATTCCGTTGCAGCTAAATCAATAAAATCTGTCTGAACTTGTTCTATTCTTCCACTAAGATGCCCATGCTCAGAAAAAAGCTGTTTTGATTGATCCGCAATATTTCCGCCCTTCGCCTGAAACGCTTCTGTCTTTTTATCAATTTCTGTATTAGTTTTTGTAATATCATTTTCAATCTCTTTTATAGCAAGATCAATTTCTTTTAGTTTTTCTTCTTTATCTTCCTTAATCGCTTTAAGTTCTTCAAGCCTTACAGCATCATATCCAACAGTTTTTTCATCTTGTAACCGCTTAACAATTCTATTCAAATCACCATCAAGAGTATCTATGACAGTTATACCAAGAAGTGCCTTTATAGACTCTTTCATTTGCGAACTTGTTTCCCCTTCGGCAAGTTCAGCAATTTTTTCACCATCAAAGAAAAAGAAATTTGCCAATCCGCTGGGAAGTATGCTTTCGATAAACATAGTCCAGTTCTGAGTTAAAAAAGCATCATTATTTCCGTTTTTCTTTACTTCAACATAATCACGGGTCCGCAGAGAATTAGCATTCCAAGAGCGTTTTACAACATAGATATTATTGTCATTTTCTTCATGCATCTCAAATTCAAGCTCTACAAAGCTTTCAAGAGTACCATCCTCCACATTTACATGCGACCTAAGATATTTTCCGTAGGAATTCTTGGATTCAGATACGGCAAATGAATTAGCTCCATATAAAGCGAGCAGCACAGCTTCAAGAAATGTTGTTTTTCCTCTACCATTCATACCGCCAATTAGAGTTACGCTTTTTCTTCCTTTTTTCTGAAATAAAAAGGTATTATCAGACGCATATATTCCAAAATTATGAAGTGAAAGTCTTTTAATTATCATTCTTATTCATCCTCTGTAAATTCCTCACCCTCAGGCAAAATACCCTCAAATGCACGCTCATCATACTTTCCACCAAGATCCATTTTTCTCTTGGTTCGTGCAAAATAATATTCCCGGGCATCATCTTCATCTCGATAGAAATTCTGCTTAAGAGTTTTTTCTATCTGATCCAATATTCCCTTTCTATTATTCATAGTATTGGAATTACTTTCGATATCAATCAGTGAATACATAAGTTCAAAAAGTTGAGTCTCGCCATCATTCTTAACAGGATCACATATCTCTTTCAGAATATCCCATTCTTTTTTACCATAAGAATTTGTTTTATATAAAGAATTATCAGGAAAAGGTACACCCATAACATCTTCATATATTCTCGGCAGTGAATCATCAAACTCATGTTTTTCATTAACCCAAATTTTTCTTATTTCTGCAAGTTCGGGAATAGTGATAAGCTCAAGATTTTCAAACTCCTCAGGCCCATTTTGGTTGATCTCAACCTGCATTTCAAGAAGTTTACGCAACCACTCTTCACGCACTTCTTTTTTATATGGCCCATGGTTCAGACGTCCTTTGCATCCCTGAAGATAGCCGCCCATACGCCTAAAGTCTCTTCTACTGCGATCTGTATCATCATCTGCTCCGATAACGTTTCTAAATTCAAGTAATGGGGTCATCCATTCCTTTTCAGAATCATTGGCAATCATAGCTTCCATGGATTTGTCTTGCTCAACCATAGTGCAAACCCAGCAGCCAAATCGGCTTTTTCCACAGCTTGGAAGACCGGCTTCAACCATCATAGGACATTCACCATCGGCAGTTGCTCCTTTGTACATAGTAAGCAGGTCATTGTTATCATATCCCCAAGGATTCTTATATTGCATCAGGAAAAGCCAAACATCATTATTATTCCAGTTTTCAAGCGGCGAAAAAACCAATTCATTTGCCAAAGTAGGATTTGGACTAAGCAACTCACGAACACGAAGCTTTTCATAATGTGCCATTGTCTTAGCACGATTGGCACTTTCTGCTTTTCTTGTACCTAAAACAAGAATGATTTCGCCATGCTTTGCTATGCAATCCTTGATAAAATCATTAACCGGTCTAATTTTTAATCTATCAGTACACCATCTGAATCGCTTACGAGGAAAAGGATAGCCCCTGCCTAAAAGATTTACCCAGAAGGTATTATCTGTTTTAGGCGTAAGTCTATGTGTAATAAATGGAAGCCCTTGTTCTCCGGCAGCCTCATCCATTTTTTTCAATGAATTCATTGCCCACCGTGCAACAACAGGAGATTCCACCATTGTATCGGTATTTATAATATGTACACTTTTCTTCAATTTTTCAGCAGGCAGAGATGCTAAAGAAAGCCATACCAACTGAAGGGCAGCTGTACTGTCCTTTCCTCCGGAATAGCCTATTACCCAGGGAATATCATCCGCAAGATACAAATTTCTTATTGTTTCCTGCATTCCTTCAATGATTTTTTTATTTATTGTTATTTCCCCTGATTTGCATGACTCGCACTCTGCCATGTTGTAAACCTCATTTCATGGCTACACTTTTATACGAGGTAATTTCATTAATGAATCAATTATTCCTTCATTGGGAATTGACCGAATATAGATTTCTCCATTTGTTGCCATTGCCGGCTCAAGATAGGAATTGCTATTTTCTACAACAACATTAATATTCGGATTTTCCTTTAAATACTTATATAAATCCGAAACAGAATAAACATTGCAGATTTTTCCATTAGATATGCCAATGCCCTGAATATCTTGAGGATTATTTGAATTCAATGCCTCTTTTTTCATCAGTATCTTTATTGCGACCATTTCTGCCTCCAAATTAACAATGGGTAGCAGTTCCGGACACAGCAAAGCTGTCAATAGTCCTAAAAACTATTGACAAATTCTTTAAAGTGTAGTATAATATATCTGTATGTTGCAGGATATATTTCTGCTACCGCAGAGCATTGGTGAGTACCAGTCACCAGTGCTCTTTCTTGTTCTATTTTGCATTAATCATATCTTCTTTATGCTGTTCTTCATCAGAAAGTGGAATACCAATTTTTTGTTTTATTCTATTACATATCAAAACAACAGCGGTTTCATTCGTCTGAATTTTTCCGTGTTCTCCTAATACTCTACCGCCCCAATCTTCTGAATTATTTCTCGACCAATCGACTTTTTTTAGTTTCTTCAACTCCTTTAGCATATCATTTTTTCCATTTTCATAATAATAAGCACCGAGTCTGCCAAAAGCTGATATGGTAACATTGAGACATAAAACATAATTCTGTCTTAAATCGGATTTGGAAATTTCCTTTTTCAAAAGTTCCTGCCATTCAACTATGTTTGCAACAACCGCCTGCCAATATTCAAGCAGGAAATATTTATCGCTTTCATCAGCATCATGTTTTATTATTCTCTGATTAGCTTTATATATGTTATTAAGAGTAAACAATTTTGAAGAGTTTTTACCAAGATTGTCTTTTTCCTTATCAGTATACTGATTAAAGAACGGTATCTCCGATATGATCTGCTTTGTAATAACGGCAAGTTCATCTCTTGAATCGTAAAGGGTTGAGATGGAGTTTGACGTTTTTACTGCATGCTTATTCAAATCAGTAAACATCTGTTGGCTTCGTTCAAGTCCCTTATCCTCAAAGAATACAACAGAAATCGTCTCATCTCCTAAATCTGGCTCTTCCTTGATAGCTTCTTCAATAGCAGCCCTTCTATGCTGACCATCATTTATTAAAAACGTAGTATTCATATCTATTTCAAGGATACCTATATCACCATCTGTATCAAACGGAATAAATGAAAATTTCCCATCTAATGATGCCGATAATGCCGAAAAAACATAGGACAAACGATTATCAAGTATATAATTCTTTATTGCGGGTATTCTTGTTTCATTAAGCCTTCTTTGTGCCCTGAATTCGGGACTTACCACATCCGTATCTGTAATAAACAGTTTTGGCAGTATTTTCAAAGGAACCATTGAAACATAATACTCTCTGCCTGCCTGAATACCTTTAACAGCAGGAAACTTATACGAAAAGTTCAATTACCCACCTCCAAAAGAAAATATACTTAAGTATATTTTCCCTATACTTAAGTATATCTCATATTATTGTATTTGTCAAGTAGTTATGGTGAAATAAAATAATTTTCATCCAGCTTATAGGTAGTATAAGTTTTTACACTCTTCACTCCAATTTCATACTTGATCAGATAATTCATAAGCTCGTCTCCATCAATAAGTCGAATCGTTTTTCCATCAACAGGATGTGCATATTCATCAATGACCGGCTGGACAAAAGAAGATGTTGTAATAAATACTCCCTTTTTAACATTTCGTTTTCCCATTGCAGTTGCAAATTGATCAACAGCAGCTGTATCAATTTTATTATTGATACTATATCTTTTGGCTTGTATGTATATTTTATCTAAGCCAAGTCGGTCTTCTTCGATTATTCCGTCAATTCCACCATCTTTGCAATAGCGAGTTACTTTTCCTGAACTCATATCATATCCATATCCCATTTTAATGAGCAGCTGTACAACCAGCTCTTCAAAGAAAGCCGGTGATGAATTTAATATTGCATTCATTAACTGCTCTCTCATGGATTCCATATGATCAAGATACACGTCGTTAATTAGCTCCTCAGGTGTTTTTTCTTGTTTGACAGATGCCGAAGGCTTTGATATCTCTACATCAACAGCTTCATCGTATAATGAATATCTTGCTTTCCCTTTATCATTATTACTTATTTTAAAGTACTTATGCGGACTTGCTGTTGGAAAATCCAATCCAAAGCAATGTCGTCTTACCATACCATTTACTATTGCATATGGATTTTCGGCCTTAAAACTATAAAGCTCTTTTGCGATTATGCTATTGTATATTTCTGTACTTGTAAGTCCATTAGGATGATCTGAAAGCACAGCTTTTATCGCTTCAACAATCGTTGCCATAATATCTCCTCTCTCAGTTGTTTTTCTCATCCGACAACAATTCCCAGAATGCCCTATCCTTAATATAACTCGGATTCGAAGAATCACCAAATTTGACAAAGCTGTGGTGCTTGGTAAGTTTCTTAATCTCTGCAAACAATTCATCTTCCTCGGACTTGTTTGTCGTGTTGAAAAGGTTTCTAACATCCTTTGTAGACAAATCTGCAACATTATGCACTATCCAGGTAAATATATATTTTGCAAAATCATCATCTTGTGTATCGAAATGCTTTAAAAACTGTGTAGACAGAATTGTACCTACACCGAATTCTCTGCCTTCCTTTAATATCTTTCGCAGTGCCGGGAAACCGACCTTAAGGAAATTATCAGCTTCATCAACCAAAATAAACTTTGTCAGCTGACGCAGCTTTCCCTCAATCTTACTATGACCATTAGCCTGCATCTGTGAATAGAACAGGTCAAGAGTAATTGCCACAACAAGATTCTGTATAGACGGATCATAACCGGCAAGGTTAATGACAGTTACGCCATTGATCAAATCATATAGCGGCATAGTCTTTGTTGCATCCGGTTCAAAGATCTCAAATTCATGAAGCTCGGACATCGCCGCATACAGGCTGTCTTCTCTAAACGCATCACAATCCATATATATTTTGAATACCGTATCCAAAACAGGAGGCATTTTGCCCCAGGTTGAATTATCTGATTTGTCAATTCCCTTCATCTCGTATGCTTGCATAATACAATCTCTTAGCGCAGTTTGCTGCTTTACTCCCAAATCAAAACACTTTGATATTGTGTCCTTAAACGTATTTGCGATATGCAATGGCAGCATAGGCTTTACATTCTCTGTAACTGTGATTGAAAAAGGATTAAACGGTAAATGATACAAATCATAAACCTTTGCATTAGTTGCTTCAACAAAATCGGTCTTACTCTGATTATAATCCCCCTTATAGTCAAAAATCAATATTCCCAAAGGAGCATCTCCGGGATTATTATGCTGTTCACGAACCAGCTGAAGGATAAGCGATTTTGTAAACTGAGTTTTTCCCGTTCCCATCGTACCGATAATTCCGGTATTGGGGTGCATGATTTTTTCCGTATCATTAGGGAACCAATATAAAGGCTTCCCGTAATTGACATCATTGCCAAAAAGTATACGCATCCCATCCGGTGACTTTTCAACCGTTACTGATTTTTCAGTTCTATTCATCTGAGTATCAGCTGCAGTTTCAATAACAGTAGTTTTTTCATCATCAACAGCAGAAATGCTTTCATTATCCGCCAGAATACCAATATTGCTGTCGGATAATGAAACCAACGGCTTAATTGGTGGCAATGTCAAATCTTCAATCCTCTCGTCAATTGTATTTACAGACTCTATATTCGTTTCAGAGTCACCATTGTTATTTTCAGGTGAAAGCTGATATGTTTTGACAATATTCATATTCTGAATATCATCATAAATACTGTCAACGGATTTGGTAATATAATTTATGCCATCGCTATATAAGAATTTAATAACCGTAACATCATTTGATTTGCTTACATCTCTTATATATAAGCCTGCTTTGAAAGAAATAATTATTCCGTCTCCTATTTTGTCGTTTAACGTGTTTACTATTGAAAAATCGTCATTAAGCAGCTTTCCTCGGATTTCGCTGTTTACAATTCTTTCCCAATACTGATGCTCCCAGACCTTGTAAAGTCCAAGCTTTTCAGCACTTATAACAGCGAGCTGAGCAATGAAATTTCGGTAAACTTTTGTCTGTAATGAAGGCTTATCTTTTGAAATTAAATTATCGTCAAGTATTTTTCGTGTCTGCTTTATTTGTGCTGTAGCCTTATTAACTTCATTGTTGTCCTTGTATCCGATCTTAACCTCCAATGGATACAAATGAACACGAACATTCCCGTCAACAACTTCAACACCAAACAAAAGAAGATCATCGCTTGTCACTCCATGATCATATCCCAGATTTTTAGCTGAGAACAGACCACCCTCTTTTGCAAGACCGACAGCACCTGACACACGAAGAATTTCCTCCAAAGAAATTGGTATCCAGATAATATCATCACTCTTAAAAAACGCAAGTGCAAGTTTGATTGCCGACTGAATACTTATCTTTTCCTTGCTGAAATTGCTCTTTGAAGAAATAAGCTTTAGCAGCCAATCACCATTTACAGCATTGAACATATCGATCATCTTTCGGATCTGCTCACGGTTACCTGTTGGCATATTATTCTTTTCAAGAAACTCTTTCAGAATATTCTCATACTGCTCAGTTTTCCTTGTTACAGTAATAGCATCATATCCGCTTGATGTGGTATGCTGGTCACTGTAATGAATGATCATAATATCCTTCTGATCATTTTTGAAGAAATTCAGATCAACCTTGGGATCAATAAACACCACCCAATTTGAAGCATCATATGTCTTATTAATTATTTCTGTCTCTTCTTCATTTATAGCAGTGCATATCGCATTTCCTGAATTATACGGATTTTCTGTTCCATATACCAACATCATAGAATTATATAGATCCGCAAGCTTCAATAAAGTATCATCGACATTCTGAACAAGATTATATCTGCGTCCATAGCCGGTACGATAAGACCTATTTTCACCGCCATAATACATAGATGTCACACCGGAAAGCAGACCATTCAACATTGTACCTGAACGAATATCATTCATATTTGAAAATCCTGTTTTTGTTTCATTATCCATTTCAATAAATGCAATATGGCTATATGCAAATTTTGATTCATGAATACTCTTGCGATAGTAACTAACCTTTGTCATCAAAAGATTAATAAATTCACTTTCCGAATAATCCTTGCTATCTTCCTTTATTCCCATTTCCTCAAGTGTCTTCTTAAGGGCAGATTTACGGGATAACACCTCAAAAGCATTGTATGTTTTTCCATCATCATAAACATTAATTACTATTGACAAAGCTGCATTGGGATCTTTCTTTATTTCAGCCTTATAATACTCAACAATACCCTTAAAGATATTATGGCAGTCACCCATATTTATTGCATTTATGATAATCTCATTTCCGCAAACATCATCAAATAAATATCTGAAATGGTCGCAAAAATCCCGTATTTTTTCACAAGTTAAGTCAGCAACAAATTTTCTTGATCCTTTATACTTCTTTCTGTCTGCCAGACAATAATATACCCAATTAGGAGAATGAATTTGTTCGCTAACCTTATAAAGGCGCTCTTTTTCATCGTGGATAAAAGGAACAAGATTATCTACAAGCAGCTTCTTCAATATATCTTCACGAATTTCTTCTCCGCTTCCTTCTTTAGTCAGGCTAAGCTGATATGCAACACATAAAGGATGAAGGGGAGAAAATGCAATCTGTTCCAATGAAGGATATAAAACTGTTCCTATCTTAAGTATTTCTTTCTGTTTATTTAAAAGAGGACTTCCATCTTGTGCTTCAGATAATTCATCAAGTATCGCTTTCAAATATGCTGCAGCAAGTCCCGATAATGTTTTGTCATAATATGCAATACTTGGCAGAGTATCATGATCTGTAAAGTATGCAACAAAATTATTGTAAGCAGATACCACTGCAGAACTTACGTTTATAGGATTTTCAACTATCTGACCATCACTTACAATACATGAAAGGAATTTTTCTGTTGTAATTATTTCTTCAGCAAAAAGATTCTCACGAAAATCTTCTCTTGTATTATATTCATTTGTACCAAATGCAAGCTTGTTATTACCCTTATAAATAAAACTTTGACAAGCCTTAAGTTTCATCTGTTCAATCTTTATCGCAGTAATACTGATGTTAATGGTTTCAGCAGATTTGAACAATACCGGAATACATATACCATCAAAAGTCACAGTAGCATAAGCTGTATTGTCATCATTAAACGAAGAATCATCAATCACAAGTGTAAACTTTTCATTGACATTAGCACTAATATTAAGGTCCGGTTCAAGATGAACCTTCCCTGCAGAATTTTGTGCATGGCGATTAAAGACCATCTCCTCTGAATCACAATATATAATCAGTGCTTGAGGGGTCTTCTTTTTCACATCACTCTTTATAAGATAACACGTTGTTATTTCATCAAACCATGTCTTCGCACAATCAACAATAAAATAACTAATTTCAAACTTTTCGGTTCTATCCTTACAATTCACCTTCAGCTTTCCAATCGAGAGAGTATCGTTAGAGATGTTTATGACAACTTTCTTTCCTGATACCCTTGCAGATGCCTTTGTCGACTTATCAATGAATTCCAAATCATTTTTACCAAGATAATCAGAATATCCTACACTAACTTCAAATCCATTGTACCCTTGAGGATTAAAAAGCAATATATGAATTTTACGTTGACCGGATGCTGTGTTTTTTTCTCCTCTGACAAAGAAGTCAATATTCTCTATTAAAGCAGCATCATCGGTAGTAATTTCAACATTTTCTATCTTTAATGGTTTAAGTTTTACATCTTTCTTTTTTCTGTCTTCTACAACATCAACAAATGAAATCCCACTATCCCAATGCTCCTGATTCATTGCTTTTTTTACTGATTTGATAAAGTTCTCGGTATAATCCCCCTCTAAATCATCATCAATATTACCATATTTTATACTATAATCAATTTGCCTATAATATTTGTTATTGTCCTTAATTCTCTGAATAAGTTCTTTCTCTCCGCAAAAACTGATCGTTGATAATTCAGGGTCTGCAAACAAGCCAAACTCTCTGAAATCATCTTCTTCAAAATGGCCTTTATCTAAAATGGATAATATGCTTGCATAATCTGCAAGTGAATACATATCCATAAAATCAGAATTTCTCTTATTATTCAAGTCAAAAAATAATACCTGCTTTTCACCATCTGTCATACCGGAAGTGTTAATGCTGTCTTTTATGTCTGTAATAAGACTATCCTTATGAAAAGGCATACCCTCTTTTTGAAGACTTTCTGTACCGCCTGCAATACTGTCAATGGGATTATAGCACACAATAAAAATCGCCTGATCTACTGAAACAGAATTTCTGAGTCTAGTAAGGTATGCATTTGTTATATCTATCTCGGGAATAATAATCATTTCAATCCCGGAATTTTTTCCGGTAATGAAAGATAATGTCGTAAAGACCTCATCATCTTCACGATAATAGGTCTTGTTTCTATTTTCTAAAGTCAAAGTTGACTCAATGGATTCATAATAATTCTTGACCTCGGTATCATTATCAAGCTTTAATATAAATTTTTCTCCGGATTTAATTCCATAGGAGTCAAAGAACTGAATCGTTCTTTTGGCAAGATAATTATAAAATTCCTTTGACATATTGAGCATCCCCACTATCACTTTTCTTTTCAATCAAGTTCAGCTTTTCATAGAACTCCACAACGCATTCCTTTGTGGCACTATCCATAAATATGCCTCTGCTCTCAAACTCCTTAAACAGAGTATTAAGTCGCATCTGCTGAGCATCTGCTATTATTATCTTTGTTAATAACACAAGCTGCTCCTCGGTAAGAACAAGTATTAATCCATTTGTCTTTCGATTCTGAAGATAATTATTTCTGCAAAATTCATAAAAACTGCTCTGATAGGCTTCATTTACACGTGATCTAACTGTATATTTGAACTGAGTCATAATATCATCAAAGAACTCACGAATCAGACTATCAATATTTCCTTTTTGATAACTATTAGGCTTATAAGAAAAACCATCAGGTTCAGCATATATATTCCTATAGTTTTCTTTCAGACGCTCTAAAGATTCAAAAATCATTTGCTTTTCACAATCATTAGCCTTTGTGTATATATCACAAATCTTTGTATAGGAAAATGATTGCTCCATACCGGTCTGATTAAGCATTTCCAATAACACTGCATGAGAAAACATCGTATTTAACTTGCTTTCAATCTGTCTCCATCCCATAGTTTGGCACGCTCGGCTTTTAGATGTCTTTTCCCAACTCATACAGAAATATATCGGCTGCAATTGAGTATCAGCATTGCAAAATTTGTTAAGATATATAATGACCTGACTTGTATAAAATAAATAATAATAAGAGATCAGCTGTATCATTTCATTGAAATCAGAATTATCATCATTAATGAGGAATATAAGATCCTTTGTAAACTGTTCCCGAATCTGCGGAAAAACAGAAATGTATTTTTTATCGCTGTCCTTATGAGATAACTCAGGAAGTTTACTCTCAACCAATGTATCAAGAACATTGCTCGAATGGTTCTTTTTCTTTGATAAAGCATCTATTACTGCATCTCTATCACAAAGTGCTGACACTATATACTCTGAAATTTTGTTATCATTTTTTGTGCTTATTGTATATTTATATGTATTTATGCTTGTGCATCTTAATGTATTAGCATCAACAAAGTAAATATCCTTTATTATTCTGGAAAAAGTGGACTTACTTGCTTCATCAGGAAAATCCACATCTTCACATATTCCAGCTATGATTTCATCTTGATTGATAGTATCAGGCTGATTAACGGAATAGACATTTCTTAAAAATGCACCTAAAATATTATCAAAAGAATCAAGGACCTTATCAGATGTTGATCCTGTAAATGGAAACAAATTATATCTCATATTTGTTTTATGAGTAAACTTTGCACCAAAGTTTTTGGTAAAGCACTCCTGATCCAATCTGTATTCCATTTATAACACCTCCCTGAACTCATATAATCCGAAATCGTTCTTTTCAAGCAAATATTCTTTTATTTCATCTCTGTCATAATGCTTAATTGTAATTTCCTCATCGCTTCGGCTAAATGCAGAAAGTTTATTAATAAACGAAACAAAGCCTGCATAAAAATTACAATCTTTAGCTGTCGGTCTGTATCCGCTTTCAACTTGCTTAAGCATCTTATACAAATCGTAATCTATTGATACGGTTGCCTTTTTTGATGGATCATTCTTTGCTTGGTATGTAACATTTATATATGCAGGAAACTTTTCAAAAGCAGTTTCTGATTTTGTTTCACCGTATCGGGATATATCAGGAGATAGTGCCAGTGATGTAGAAATAACATAATCCTCATTATTGATATTTAGATTCAATTTTCCATCAGCTGAACCATTCCACAAATAAATGCATCTCTTAACTGTATCGTACAATTTTTTAATATTCACTTTGTCATTCTTATTAGCATAATAAAGATCACTGATAAATCCTGAATATTCTTCATTTACAACCTTAAGAGCATCGCTCTTTGGGGCAATTCTGCACATTCTGCCCATAAACGAGAGTAACAGTGACTTATTTTGTGCAAGTGTATCATCATCGTATTTGAGAACGTATTTCAAACAAGGATTATCTGAAATATACTCTTCTAAAACAGCCCTGACATTTTCCGTATTATTAAATCTTGTAATAACTTCATCAAAAGCCTCTGTACGCCGATTTTTAAAATCATATCGCTGAATATGTGCAAACAACGAGGAAATATCATTATGATCATATAATAAACTTGGTAGAGAATACTTGATAAAGCACTCAAGTTTTTCATCAAATTTGAGTTTTCTATACTTCTTCTCTTTGAATGATGGCGGTACAATAATGTCGTACATAAATTCCAATAACTCTCTTGTTGAAAGAATAAGCTTATCTTTCACTATAGTTTCAAGTAAAAGATCAACTATTCCATTCTTAACAGCAGGATTACTCATCATTTCGTAGTTACATTTTACCGGACAGCAGTCACTTAATTCGCAAAAATGGCACTGTGAATATGCACCATGAAATGTATTACCGGAATTATCCTGAAAAATCTTATCTATTATACTGATGATATATGGAGAATCAACTTTTCCGTTAATAAGCCTGAATATATGATAATCGCCAAAATTGACATGGTAAAAAACTTCATCAGCATTCTCTTCAACAATCATATCCGTATCAATGAGAATTTTATTATCAGCAACGTATTGTGCAAGCTTTGTATACGCCTTGCCCTCTTCAGACTCAATAAAATTGCTCAGTACACCCAGATTAATTGCCACAATTACTTTTGCATGAGAGCCATTATTAAGATTCTCATCACTGAATTCTGATAATACCTTTGCTAATTCCTGTTTTTCATTTCTTGAACGGCAACGGCTCTCTGTCGCATCGTTATGAATATAAAATCCATCAAGATATTTTTCATCGTGATTTTTCAAATAGGAAATCAAATGAGATTTTCCATCTCCAACATTGCCACATACAAGGACAAGACTTTTTTTGCCGGATTCCTTTGCCTTTTCTATAATGCCTTTAAGGTCATCCTCCACCTGTCTGTGAACGTGCATATACTGCTTAAATTCGGAAAAACTTGATTCATTATCAACAGCTTCCATTGAAGATTTTTTCAATCTGCATAACTCTTCGATCAACACGCACATTGTAACCGATAACCTCACTTCCGAAATGTATAAAACACCATAAATTTGTAATGAACGCTAAAAGCGCAAAATATATTAGTTATATTATACCATATTATATTATTAAAATCAACATAAAACCGTATAAATCAACAAATTTTCTATCAATAACCTAATGCCCCAAATATCTTATCTGAGCTTTTCATTTTATCAGCCACTCCGCCGCATTTTCGAGCTGTATACCCACATGGAATTAGTGAGCCTCTTTGCCAGTTGTAAAGTTAGATATTTACTAATACGGTCTCACCATTGTTTATCTGAACTGAAATCCGAAAACAGTAACAGGCTGCTGTATCAACCGATGCAGCAGCCTGAAAATTTAATGTTTAAATAACCTTTCCAAAACCTCATAAGACGGCGCAAAAGTACCATTCCGCCGGTTCTTGACAGTAGTCGTACTCACTCCGCAATTTACTTCGAATGTACTGATGAAAACATTTTATCTTTCCATGTATCCACAAACGATCTCAAATGATCTGAATCAGGAAAAAGCAAAACCATTCATTCCCACAAGTCACTCAACATCTACAGTTGAATATCCTTAAATAAAAAGATTATACTAATCTGAATTAAATATTTCTATTGACATCATATTTAAATAATGATATAATATAAATACAATACAAACACATACATTTACAATATATTCAGGAGGTGCTTTTATGGCTAATAATCAGGTTTTAGTCCAGTTCCGTGTAGATAGTGATTTGAAAAATGAGGTTAGTGAGATCTACAGTGCATTAGGAATGGATCTTCCTACAGCTTTCAGAATGTTTATGGTTCGCAGTAAGATGGTTCGTGGAATTCCGTTTGAAACAGTTCTCCCCGAAAACACCGTTACAAGGGCAGAAGGACTTGCAGCGTTTGAAGAACTCAGAAATCAGGCAGCTGATGTACCTGAAATGTCCCTGGAAGAAATCAATGCCGAAATAGCAGAAGTCAGAAAAAGCAGGAGAAGATAATCTATGCAGATATTCGCTGTTATTGACACAAATGTAATTGTATCTGCTCTGATTACCAAAAATCCTCTATCTCCACCGTATATGGTACTTCGTGAAGTACTTGACGGAAAAATCATCCCTTTATATCATCCTGAAATCATAGAAGAGTACATCGAAGTACTTAGCAGGTCCAAATTTCATCTTAATGCTGAAACAATACAAACAGTAATCAACTCAATAATCTCAAACGGCATTAAGGTTGATCCGAAACCAACCGGAGAAATCTTCGTCGATATGGATGACTTGATTTTTTATGAAATCGCAATGGAAAAACGTGATGATGATGCATATATTGTTACAGGAAACAAAAAGCATTATCCTGTAAGAGAATTTATTGTTACGCCATCTGAAATGCTGAACATATTAAACGAAATGGTTTAGATTTTAAGTACAGTCCGATGATTGGGCTGTGCTTTTCATGAGAGCCATTTTAAAACATGATAGAAAAAAACACCAGCCTTGATAACAGTTTTTATCTGCTATCAAGGCTGGTGTATCTTGTTATATCAACCGCTTTGCTCTAGCTTTGAAGATGCTGTTCGTGCCGTCATTCGCCACGGTCAGCAGCCACTTGATATGCGGATAGCGGTTGATGTAGGTCATCATTGACGATATGGAAACGCCCGTCTCGTAAATCTCCCCGGTAGCCCTGACCTTGAAAGAAAACAGCCCTATCTGGCTGATACGGTCACCGTAATCCCGAAGAGCGTTATACATCCTGGTGTTACCCATAAAAGTCCACACCATGATTTTCTTTCCTTTTAATGTGTCCAAGCCATCACCTCCCGATGGGCATAAAAAAAGAGCCGATTTCTCGGCCCTTTCTAAAATTCCTTATTATTTTATAATTCAAATCCTCTTGTTATTCACCCAGTATATTTTCTGTCACGTATTGAATCACCACATCGGTGGTAAAATAATCCTCATGTGTTATTCCATGAAAAATCTTGCATTCTGCATTCTGATAACAATCAGCCAGTTTCTGCTGAAGATCATCATTCAAAGTTGTGTCCGCATCCGAGCCTATAACCGTTACCGGGCATTTCGTGTTTTTGGCATACAGATCTGCCCGAACATTATTCTTTATAAAAACGGTAAACGGTCCCCAAAATATTGGAATAATCCTATTATACATGTCCGCACTCGTTCTATATCCTGATGCAAGAACCAAATGCTTACACTCCCTGACACTCGCAAGATAGGCCGCCATTCCACATCCGTAGCTATGCCCAAAGATGTAGATATCCTTGCCGGGATACATTTCAGCTGTGTAATCATATAGTTCTTCGGCAGACTGCTTCATGGTGTTCAAGTTCATTTTTCCTTTACTATCTTGTGTACCATAGTAATCCACCGAAAGAAACGGGCAATCAAATTGTCCACCGTACATCCCGACAGTATTGTAAGAAATATACATAGAACCTCCGAAAAACAAGATGACCTTATCCGATTTTACATCTTGGTTATATGCATATCCTGTCAGGGATTCATTTATTTGTATTGTTTCCGGTTCAAAAACGATATCCTTCAACCGGCGGTCACCTTTGTAAAACGAATACGAAATAAACTGCATGATTGCATCTGTTGCAAAGAATATGATCAGCATCCACATTATGATTTTCAAAATGATATATCCTGTACTCATTCTTCTCTTCACCGCCGGTTTCATTTCAACATTCCTTTTGCCTTATTGCACCATTTCAGATATGCCTCATAGGTCTCTATTCCAAAAGAGGCTGTCAAGTAATAATAAACATGATCCTCTTCTCCAAGTTCCTGCTCCAAGGTAGCTGCATATCCATTCAAAATCTTCAGATCTCTTTTTATCTGTTCCTCAAATAATTCGATATTATGAAGAGTTACTTTTTTGTCTTGAACGCCGCCAAAGAAAATCTTCAAAAGCGTTTCATACCTAAGTTCATTGGATGCCTGCTCAGCACTTAACCAATCTGCAAGCGCAGACCTTCCGTTATCTGTGATATGATAGGTAATTCTTTCTCGCCCGCCCACGGATGAGTCGCTTTTTGTGATCATATTCTGCTCTTCCATGTTTTTAAGAGCAGGGTATATATTACCATAGCTACCTTTCCAGAAAAAACTAATCACTCCATCAATGCGCTTCTTAATGTCGTATCCGGTAAGGCCTTCGTGACTGAGAAGTCCTAAGATAACCATATCAATTTTTCTTTCTTTTGCCATTCATGCACACTCCTAATGTATCATATAGATATATCACTATGATATATTAGCACATAATTTGATGGTTTTCAAGAGGATTTCTGTAGTTTCATCAAATATTCATCTTTCTATCACATAGGCATCCCTCCATCGTCCATTTCCTGCATCGAATATAAAAGCTGTGCGGACTTACCCTGCGGCAGGGACACGATATGTTTGGAATCCCACGCCGCACTGTATTGATAGAATCCTTTCTTCGTTTCCGACTTATCGCCATAGTTCTTCGGGATGCTGTTGCAGGAGAACAGGAGCCTTGCACTCGATTGGAACGAGAACGGATTCTTGTTCTTCTCCACGGTCAAATAGTCCTCACCTACAAGTGCCTTGAAGATGCCGTTATCGTCAATGTTCTTCGTAGGCAGGTCGGCGAAGATGTTAGCCAGCTTGCCGAAAAGCTCCGCCGTCTTGAAACGCTCGTTCAGAGCCTGCCAGGATACATTGGACACGTTCTGCTTGCCGAGCAGCACATCGTTCAGCACACGGAGCAGTACGCTTTTCCCGGCAGACGCCACGCCCACGATGACAAAGCACTTCTGCGCCGAGTTGACCGGGATGAGGAAGTAGCCGAGCATCTCTTGAATCAGACCGACCTGCTCCATATCGCCGCCCATCGACTCCGCAAGGAACTTCTTAAATAACGGGCAGTCCGCCTTTTTGTCATAGGTCACATTCAGCTGCACCGTAGAGTAATAATCCGGCGTGTGTTCCGTCAGTCGGTTATTTATAATGTAGAACGATTGGAAGCATAAGAAATATGATAGCAAAATCACCAGCCCTGATAACAGTTTTTATTCTGCTATCAAGTCTGGTGTATTTTGTTATATCAACCGCTTTGCTCTAGCTTCTCTAATAGAAACCAACGACCTTCGGGTTATGAGGGCAAGCACATATTAGTTAGTCTGCTTTATGTGGCTTTATTTACCATTATGTAGATATGCTCAAATGACGGTTTTAAGCCATATTTTTAATGTAAAGGCTCAAAAGTGTTTGTATAATGCAGATTTTTAATTGCGTATCCCCTGCGTTTTCGTTAGAAAAAATGTTAGAAAAAAATCGTTTGCTGTTTGACAAAATTTTTGTTCTTTGAATTATCCTTGTTTTCGGAATCGGGTTAATTGAGAGAATAAACCAAAAGGATAGTAGAGCTTTGATGCTTTGATATCCTTTTTTATTTTAACTTTTTAGGTACGGTATCAACGTATTGTTCCTTATGAATAAT
>JBJEQS010000377.1:0-5682 GCA_051881875.1 Oscillospiraceae bacterium | reverse complement strand
CAAACTGCTTCATAAAATCATCACCCTCAAGACTGAGGTCAGGTGCTTTCGGAGCTGGTGATGGTGTTGGCTTCGGTGCAGGCTGTGACGGCTTAGAAGCCGGTACTGCAAACTGCTTTATAAAATCATCACCCTCAAGACTGAGGTCAGGTGCTTTCGGAGCTGGTGATGGTGCAGGCTGTGACGGCTTAGAAGCCGGTACTGCAAACTGCTGCATTGCACCATTATCCATAATTGGAGATGACGGTTTTTGTGAAGATGCATATGCACTTAAATTTTCTGGTGAATTAACCGGTGAAGGAGTTACAGGCTGTACAGGTGCGGCAGGTGATACTGAAGGCTGTACTCGTACAGGAGTATCAGGTTTTTTCGGGCTGCTGCCTGAAGCATATGACGGCTGGAATCTCTGTACCGGCTTGTTTGATGGCTGAATCTTTGGAGCCGGAGGCGGCACTTCAGCTGACCAGTCATGTTTCTGAGCCGGTGCAGGCTGTGAATATCCGCTGTTATTTGATTTCTGAGCCGGCGGCGGAGGCGGTTCAGGAGATTCAACTCGTACAGCTGATTTTCCCGCCCTTTTCCTCATTTCCTTTTCCTCACGAGCCTGCTGTTTATTTGTTTCCTTAATAACTTTCTTTGAGATTACTTCCTTGCATCTCTGACACGTAATCTTTGCGACTGTTGACATTATTGTATCAAAGTCGAATGATTCAATTGGTGTTCCGGACTGATATTTCATCATATTATCAGCTGTGGTATATCTTATACCGCAGCCTGTTTTCTTGCCGTTGTCAGTGGCATGAACATCGCCGGAACCAACTGCATTTATAAGGGTAATCGACATAGTTCTCCTCCTATTAAAAAATCGCTTAAATAAATTATACATTAGTTGATAAAAAAAATCAATACTTTTGTACAATATTTATACTGATTTTTTTCAATTTCAGAACCATATATTAACAAATTTGTGTGAAAAATTATTAATTTCAGTATAGAAAAATATAGATTTATGCATATACAACAAATTTCCATTGCAAATTTTGTCATATAAGAATTCTGATATTTTACGGTTCACATTTCATAAGTTTTAAGTATTCTCTGAGCTATTTCAAGTTTTGTCTTTCTCAAATCCATTGATTGTTTCTCTATATATTTATGTGCCTGAGGTTCTGTCAGCTTCAGATACTGAATGAGTGTACATTTTGCTCTGATGATTAACTGCTGCTCATCTGCGGCTGAATTTTTCTCACGCTTTATACCGAGAATCCGCTGACGCTGTGCGAGCATAAACCGTATCATATCCAGTATGTACTGATTTTCTGCTGATGACGGTACAACGAGTATTCCCAGAGGTGAAAGCTCCCCTGATTTTTCGGCAAATATTTTACTGCCGCATATAAGCATTACGGATAAAGAAGTTTTTTCTGCGGCTGATACTGCCTGCATATGCAGTGAATTTTCATCTGAAAATATTATTATCAGTTCATTATCAAAGCATTTTATAATATTTTCATCAAGTGATGTTCTGTGAATTATCTCATAATTTACGTCCGAACCTATAATTTTCATTGCTGTATCTTTGTTTTCACTTTCCGAAATGAGAAGTATTTTCTGCAATATATCTCCGCCTTTCGCAAATCCTTGAAATAAATACAGAAATCCTGCCAGTACAGATTTTACCGACAGGATTTCTGCTTATTCAGGAGAGAAAATCATTTATCTTAAAACAATCATTAAAAAGAACCTTTAGTTATTATGCGGTACTTGTAATACCGTAATTCTATTGTAACATCTTTATTACAATTTGTCAATAACTTTTTTATGTTTTTTACAGTTTTTTTTGAATTTTTTTGTTGTTTATATTATTTTAGCATATATTCAAATTTATCACAGCATTTTATTTAACGTTTGTTCGATGAATTATTTTTCAATCGGATAATTGGAAAATATTTTTCACCTTATATATACCCGAAAATTGTCTTATACTCATAATCACACTTCTGCCAATCTGCTCTGATACATTTCCGCATAAAAGCCGCCCTTTGCCATAAGCTGATTATGATTTCCCTGTTCAATTATATTTCCGTCATTCATTACAAGTATGGTATCAGCATTCTTAATTGTCGACAGTCTGTGAGCAATTATAAATACTGTCTTGCCCTTCATAATCTTATCAAATGCCCTCTGAACATACTGCTCTGTTCTTATGTCAATATTGCTTGTTGCCTCGTCAAGAATCAGCATAGGCGGATTTGCAAGCATTATTCTTGCAATGCTGATAAGCTGTTTCTGTCCCTGTGACAATGCTCCGCCGTTCTCGCCGATATGCGTATTATAGCCGTCCGACAATCTTTTTATAAAGCTGTGGGCATGAACCGCCTTTGCCGCTTCGATAATCTCCTCCATAGTCGCATCGGGGCGGCTGTATGCGATATTCTCCGCAATCGTTCCGCTGAAAAGCCATGTATCCTGCAATACCATTCCATATACAGAACGCAGACTGTCACGCTTTATCTCCTTTATATTATGACCGGAAACTCTTATTTCTCCGCTGTCAATATCATAGAAACGCAGTATAAGGTTTATGATTGTTGTTTTTCCGCAGCCTGTTCTTCCGACAATTGCAACCTTTTCACCCTGCTTTACCGATACGCTGAAATTCTCAATAAGCTTTCTGTCGGGAGTATATGAAAATGATACGTTTTTCATCTCAACTGTTCCATCGCATTTTTCAAGTTCAGGGAGATTATCGTCAGGAGTTTCCTCCTGCTCATCAATTATTCCGAATATTCTTTCGGCGGAAGCAACTGCATTCTGAAATTCCGCTATTACTCCCGATATTTCATTGAAAGGCTTTGTATACTGATTGGCATATGAAAGAAAGCTTATCAGATTTCCGACTGAAAATCTTCCGCTTACAACGCTCAATGCCCCTGTAAGTCCTGCAACGGCATATATAAGTCCGTTTACAAATCTTGTTGTAGGGTTGCTCATTGATGCAAAAAATGTTGCTCTTGCACCGTAATATTCTATATCGTTGTTAAGCTTTTCAAAATCCTGCTCGGCATATTCCTCATATGCAAAAGCCTTTACAAGCTGCTGATTGCCGACCATTTCATCAATGAAGCCGTTCATATTTCCACGGCACTGCGACTGCTTTGAGAATGAATCATGTGAAAGCTTTGTTATTTTTGATGCGGCAAAAAGTGAAATCGGCGTCATTATGATTACTACAACAGTTATTCTCACGCTTATGGAAAACATAAGGCACAATGTTCCGAGAATTGTCACAATTCCTGTGAAAAGCTGTGTAAATCCCTGCAAAAGTCCGTCCGATACTATTTCCATATCGTTTATTACTGTGCCTGTTATATTTCCTTTGGAATGGCTGTCGATATATGAAACAGGGAGTTTATTGAGCTTTGCGAATATATCCTTTCTGATATCCCTTGCGGTATTGTATGAAAGTTTGTTTGTGCATAATGCCATTATCCACTGGAATACTGTACTGAGAAGTATGATTATAACCATTTTTATTGCTGTATTTCCAAGACTTGCAAAATCAACATCGCTTTTTCCGACAGCGGCATCAACAGCCTCACCCGTGAGTATCGGCACGACAAGCGACAGGATAACTCCTGCAAATGCACTGATAATCGCCGTTATAAAATATCTCATGTACGGCTTTGTATATGAAAAAATTCTTTTCAATGTCTTTTTCATAGCTTAATCCTCCGAATCCTGTGCTTCACATATTTCCTGATATATACGGCAGTTTGCCTTTAATTCATCATGTGTGCCGAAGCCTGCTGATTTTCCGTCATCAAGCACAAGTATTCTGTCACAGTTCTTTATTGATGTAACTCTCTGGGATATTATTATCTGGGATATGCCTTTCATTTTCTCGGCTATGGCTTTGCGAAGTGCCAAATCCGTTGCATAATCCAATGCACTCATACTGTCATCAAGTATCAGTATATCGGGATTTGCGGCAATTGCCCTTGCTATTGCAAGACGCTGACGCTGACCTCCTGAGAAATTCTTTCCGCCCTGTGAAACCACTGAATTTATACCATCGGGCATTTTCTCAACAAAATCCCATGCCTGTGCGATTTTAAGGGCATTTACGGCTTCATCATCAGAAATATCCCTGTTTCCCCATTTCAGATTATCAAGAATACTTCCCGACATAAGCACTGATTTCTGAGGAACTGTTCCTGTCATTCTTCTGACAGATGACATTCTATAATCCATGATATTTTTTCCGAAAAGCATTACCTCTCCGCTCTGCACATCATAAAATCTCTGTGCAAGCATTGCAAGGGTGGTTTTTCCGCTTCCCGTACCGCCTATAATTCCTAAAGTCTGACCTTTTTTAAGCACAAATGATATATCCTCCAGCGATTTTTCACCGGTATTTTCATATCCGAATGATACATTTCTGAATTCAAGTGCATTTTCCGAAAATTCTGTATCGGGTTCTTCAGTACCGTCCTTCATTGACGGCTCTGTTGCAAATATCTCATTTATGCGGTTTGCAGATGCCTCTGCTCTTGTGAATGTAACTATAAGATTTGCAAGAACCACCATTGCAAGAAGTATCTGCGTCATATAGTTTATAAATGCCGTCAAATCTCCCTGTGTCATTATGCCGGTATCTATGTGAATTCCTCCGAACCATACAACAGCAGCTATTGCAAGATTCATTATCATAAATGTCACAGGATTTAAAATTGCTGATATTTTTCCTGCCATGATTGAATTTTCAGCGAATTCATCACAGGCATTGTTATATTTTTCAACTTCATTTTTCTGTCTTGAAAATGCTCTGATAACTCTCACACCATCAAGATTTTCCCTTGTAAGCATGGCTATTCTGTCAAGACGTTTCTGATTGTCCTTGTACATCGGTATGGTTTTTCTCATTACCTTATAAAGTATAAATGCTATAAGCGGTGCTGATATGAAAAATATTACCGCAAGTTTTGCATTACGCATTACCGCCATTACAGCCGCACCTATTATAAGAAAAGGAGCTCTTACGGCAAGCCTTATGAACATATTAACGCCTGTCTGTGCCATGGTTGAATCATTGACCATTCTTGCGGTAAGTGATGCTGTGCCTATGCGGTCAATTTCGGTATATGAGAATTTATTGATATGCTTGTACAAATCATGTCTTAATGATTTTCCGAATCCGAATGCACATTTTGCCGCAAAATACTGGCAGGTCAGAGCAAAGCCCAGTCCGCATATTCCGAGAACTATTATGAGTATTATGTGCTGAATGATATACTCTGTATCATTGTTTTTTATGCCGTTATCTATAATATCCGCCATTACAAGCGGCACGATAAGCTCAAATATTGCTTCAAGCAGCTTGAAAAATGGCCCGAGTATCAGATATTTTTCATATCCTTTAAGAAATCGTCTTAATTTCAGCATAAATTTTCCTTCTCCTTTTCATAAACATTGTCATAGAATAGTTTACATAATCGAACGGCTCTTGTCAAGTATGGACACAATAATGGATTTTTATAACAGCGACAAGTTGCCGCCTCCGATTTTAAGTATTCGCCTTATCCAAGCGGTCGGGTAGGTGCAAAATGTTGAAATAAAGCTAAATCCGAAACCAAAAGTTTTTGCCCAGCTTTTTTCAAAAAGCTGGCGGTTTCCAAAGGC
>JBJEQS010000376.1:0-5765 GCA_051881875.1 Oscillospiraceae bacterium | reverse complement strand
GCTGAACTGAAATTATGGATTTACAAGTAAATAAAGACTGGCGAATATAGTTCGCTATTACAAAATAAATCTACCGAACTCACGTTTTTTTATATAGTTTTATTACTGATATTGACCGAACATGAATTTTTATGTATAATTATATTGGGAATATGTCTGTATATATAATACAGACAGTTCTGATTATTATATTTTTTCAGAAAGGAGGGTAATGTGTAAAATTTTTTCACATTACAATCAGAATTTTATGACGCAGAATGTTATCTGTATTCTTATAACTATTGTATTATACCTTATAATGATGATAGTTATAGGAATAAAATTTTCCAAGCAAAACAATGATGTCGGTGATTTTTATCTCGGCGGACGCAAGCTAGGTCCTATAGTAACAGCTATGAGTGCCGAAGCCTCGGATATGAGCAGCTATCTGCTTATGGGACTTCCGGGACTTGCATATCTTACCGGTCTTGCAGATGTAGGCTGGACTGTAATAGGTCTTGCAGCCGGTACATATCTTAACTGGCTGCTTGTAGCCAAAAGACTGCGAATATACTCTCACAAATGCGGTGCGATTACAATTCCCGATTTCTTTTCAAGAAGATATCGTGACAAGAGCAATGTAATAATGGGAACAGCCGCACTTATAATCCTTATTTTCTTTATTCCATATACAGCATCAGGCTTTTCAGCCTGCGGAAAGCTTTTTAATTCACTTTTTGGATTTGATTATCATTTTGCCATGATTCTCAGTGCAATAATAATTATTTCCTATACAAGCATAGGAGGATTTCTTGCCGCAAGTACAACAGACCTTATACAGAGTATCGCAATGACAGCTGCTCTTATAATAATAGTTTTATTCGGTGTTGACAAGGCAGGCGGAATTGAGGCGGTTATTGAAAATGCAAAAAGCCTTGACGGATATTTCTCAATGTCATCTCTGCATGATTATGAAACAGGCGGAAGTTTTCCTTATGGTCTTATAACAATTATCTCAACTCTTGCATGGGGACTTGGTTATTTTGGTATGCCGCATATTCTCCTCAGATTTATGGCTATTGAAGACTGCAACAAGATTAAAATTTCAAGAAGAATTGCTTCAGTATGGGTTGTTATCTCAATGGCAATAGCAGTGCTTATCGGAATAATCGGAAATGCCATGACAGCCAACGGCAGCATTGCAGCTCTTACAAACAGTGCAGATTCAGAAAAAGTTATAATGAATATGGCAATGCTTATGAGTGAGAACGGAATTATACCGGCACTCATTGCAGGTATAATATTTGCCGGAATACTTGCCTGTACAATGTCCACTTCTGACTCACAGCTTCTTGCAGCATCATCAAGTATGTCTGAAAACTTTATCAAGGGAGTATTCAAGGTAAATCTTTCTGAAAAGCAGTCGATGAATATTGCAAGAACAGTACTTCTGGTAATTGCCATACTTTCAATAGTAATTGCATGGAATCCGGACAGTTCAGTATTCGGCATTGTATCATTTGCATGGGCAGGCTTCGGAGCAACTTTCGGCCCTGTAATGCTCGCATCACTTTTCTGGAAACGTTCAAATAAATACGGAGCGATTGCCGGAATGTTATCAGGCGGAATTATGGTATTTGTATGGAAATTCTGTATAAAAACACTCGGCGGAATATGGAATATATACGAACTTCTTCCGGCATTTATAGTTGCTGCATTGTTTATCATTGTTGTTTCACTCGCTACAGGCGAACCTGAAAAAGAAATAACCGATGAATTTGAAACAGTAAAGAACAGCAAAGAATAATTTGATAAAATAATCAAGCCTTTCATGGTAATATATCCTATAAAGAAGATTTTCCTCTTTGATTATAAGTATATCACATTAAGCTTGAAAGTTTTTATTTTCAAAAATTTATGAAAAAATTTTTAAAAAAATTAATACAGAAAGAACTATATTTCGTGCGATTGTTAAATATATACTAAATGCAAGCAATGTATCAGCAATAAATTGTATAAAATATCAATTGAAATTAAGACGAAAATAATATATAATACTTAATAAGAACAATTCCCAATAAGGAGAAGATATGAATAAACGTAATACTATTCAGAGAGAACTGGTTCTTAGTACAGTCAGAAATATGAAAAGTCATGTCACTGCTGATGAGGTATATAAGTTAATTAATTCTGAATATCCAAATATGGGAAAAGGTACTGTCTATCGAAATCTGAAAATATTAGCTGAAGAAGGCAAAATCAGAAAGGTTGAAATTCCTGATGGACCGGACAGATTTGATTTTACAACTGAAGAACATTATCATGTCAGATGTGTCAAATGCGGTAAGGTTTCAGATGTAGATATGGATATAGTTACTGACCTGAAAAAACGTATTCGTGATACTCATGGAATTCAGTTTCTGAATTATGACATTCTTTTTAAAGGAATATGTCTTTCTTGTCAGGAAAAAGAAAAGGAGTAGTAGCTTATGGATAAAAAAGCTTTGTACAAACTAAGCTATGGTCTGTTTGTTTTGACAGCTAAAGATTCCGAAAAAGACAATGGCTGTATTATAAATACTGCTATTCAGGCTGCGTCTGAACCAAATCAATTAAGTATCTGTATAAACAAAGCTAACTATACTCATAATATGATAAAGAAAAGCGGTAAGTTTACTGTTTCGGTTATCAGTCAGAGTGCAGAATTTGAGTTGTTTAAGCATTTTGGTTTTCAGTCCGGTAAAGATGTAAACAAGTTCGAATCATATGATGACTGTAATCGTGGTTCTAACGGTGTTTACTATATTTCTAAAGGCACAAACGCCTATATTTCAGTCAGAGTAGATAAAACAGAAGACCTTGGTTCTCACACAATGTTTATTGGTGAAATCACAGATATGGAAGTATTAAGCTCTGTGCCATCTGTAACTTATGAATATTATTTAAATAATATTAAGCCCAGACCACAGGCTGCAGGAACAACAAAAGACGGACAGACTATCTGGCGTTGTACTGTATGTGGTTATGAATATGTCGGGGAAGAATTACCGGAAAACTTTGTATGTCCGTTATGTAAACATCCGGCATCAGATTTTGAAAAAATAAATAAAATGGAGGAAAAACAAATGGCAAAGTATGTATGTCCAGTATGCGGATACGTTCACGAGGGAGATGAAGCACCTGAGAAATGTCCTCAGTGCGGAGTTCCCGGAACAAAATTCATTAAAAAGGAAGATGAAGGCAATCTCGTATTCGCTTGCGAACATGAAGTTGGTGTTGCAAAGGCTGTAACAGACCAGGAAATTCTTGACGGTCTTCGTGCTAATTTCTCTGGTGAATGTACAGAAGTTGGTATGTATCTTGCAATGGCAAGAGTTGCTCACAGAGAAGGTTATCCTGAAATCGGTATGTACTGGGAAAAGGCTGCGTTTGAAGAAGCAGAACACGCTGCAAAGTTTGCTGAACTTCTCGGCGAAGTAGTATCTTCTTCTACTAAGGAAAATCTTGAAAAGAGAGTTGCCGCTGAACATGGTGCTACAGAAGGAAAACTTCAGCTTGCAAAGAGAGCAAAAGAACTCAATCTTGATGCAATACATGACACAGTTCATGAAATGGCAAAAGATGAAGCAAGACATGGCAAGGCTTTCGAGGGACTTCTCAAGAGATACTTCGGTTAATCGAATGCCATCTTCACAATGACATTAAAATTAAAAGCGGGTATTCTGGCAGGTATTTCAAATTTTCAGACTGCACCGCCAGCAAATACCAACTCAATAAATACAAATGTTAAAGGCATCTTATTTCGGTAAGATGCCTTTTTTATAATCTGTAGAATTCACATTTCTGTTTTTAACTGATTTTGTTATTAAGCCATATTAACACTGTTTAATGAAAGTTCCTTGGCATTGGCATATTCAAGAGGTCGGCTCCATACATATCCCTGTATAAAATCACATTCCTGACCGCCCAGCAATGTGAGCTGCACTTCATTTTCAACACCTTCTGAAATAACATGACACCCCATAAGATGTCCCATTGATATAACCGCATGGACGAAATCCCGGCTTTTATCATTGCTTTCTATGTCATCAATAAGGCTCTTATCAACTTTAAGAAGATTTATAGGCAGTTTTGCAAGATAATTGAGAGATGTATAACCTGTTCCGAAGTCATCAAGAGCAACCTGTATTTCCATATCACGAAGTTTTTTAATGTTTTCTATTGTTACATCAACTGACTGCACAAGACAGTATTCAGTAATTTCTATTTCAAGATTTTTTGCCGGAAAACCTGTTTCATCAATTATTGCCTTTACCTTATCAACAAAATCAGGATTTCCTATATTTTTAGCTGAAACATTTACAGAAACAGTCAGTTCTTCATAAGATTTTTCAACAATCGGTTTGAACTCTTTCATAGCACGATAAAGGACATAGTTATCTATCTGTAATATAAGGTCGCCTTTTTCTGCAACAGGAATAAATTCTCCCGGACTTACAAATTTACCATCAGGAGTTTTCATACGGAGAAGCGATTCAAAACCTCTGAGTTTTTTGCCGTTAAGCTTATACTGCGGCTGATAAACAAGATAGAAATAATCATTCTCAAGCCCTTCCTTAATAAGCGTTTCAAGTTCTATCTGTCTGTTCATATAGTCTGCCATATCCTTATTAAAGAAACTGGCTGATACAGATTTTTCCTTTGCTGCATGATACATTGCAATATCTGCATATTTGATAAGTGCTTCGTAATCCTCTGAATCATAAGGATATGAAGCTATGCCTGCATAACAGGTAAGATAGCAATTAATATCAGAACCGTCAAGATTAATCTCAATTTTCTCACGTATCGAATTCAGAAGAGTATCAACAGTTTTTTTCGGTTCAAGAGAACTGTCAAGAACAATTACAAATTCATCTTCACCAATTATTGTAACGACTCCTTCTTTGCCAACTATGCCGCACATACGTTCTGCAATTATCTTCAGTATTCTTTCGCCGCATGAATGACCATAACTGTCATTAATGAATTTAAAATTATCAATATCGATATACACAACACTAAAAGGATTATCGTCCTCTATTTTACGTTTTAAAATCCTGTAAAGTCCACGTCTGTTAAGCATACCGGTAAGGAAATCCGTTACAGCTGCCTTTTCACGATTGATAATCTGTTTGCCAAGCATTATAATAGTTGCCAGATAAAAAATTATATTTACAAGTCCCGGCAAAGGTTCCATATTTTTTTGAAAAATCATAACCCTTATAATAGAAATAAGAGATATAATCATAAGAACTGATGAAATAACAATGCCTTTTTTCTTCTCATGGCTTATCATAATAAGACATAAGCCATATTTAAATGCCATAAGAACGCCATTAAAGTTAGAAGAAACTCCCTTAACAGTAAGAAACTGAAGAAACATAAACAGCACTATACATATTATCATATCAATCAAGCTTTTTGTTTTTTCTTTTAATTCTTTAGCCATATAAATACACCCTTTTATTGTGGTAATTTTTATTATATAATATAAAGACAAAAAAGTCAACAAAATTAGCATATATTTGTTATATTGCACAAATTATATGACGATAGTTGTATATGTCATCGTAATTTTATATATAATCATAATTTAAAATAACATAAGTTCGATAGAATTATATTTACGTGAGTTCGACAGGTTTATTTATGCAGGTGCGAACTGCGTTCGCCCATTGTAGCTTACTGTGAATTTCATCAGGCGGCTTTCAGCCGCCCAAACTTTTTTTGGAAAAAGTTTGACA
>JBJEQS010000375.1:0-5840 GCA_051881875.1 Oscillospiraceae bacterium | reverse complement strand
ACAGTAAGGCAGGCTGGATTGGACTTGCAAAGAAATTCTGTATTCTGCTTATGGTGGTGGTCGGTGTGAGAATTGATATTCTGTTCGGTACTACATATATCCGTGATACAGTCTGCATCAGCTTTTGTCTGAATGAGCTGCTCTCTATTATCGAGAACACCACCTTAATGGGTATACCATTTCCGCCCGTAATTAAAAAAGCAATTGATGTTCTGCAAACAAAGATTGGCAGAATGGAAGAAGAATTTGAGGAGGAAAATGATAATGATTCTGAAACCTGATAAAACTACAAACCTTGGCGGTGTAACCGTCAATGAGTATTTACTCACAAAACACAATCCAAATCACATCGCTATGCCTTCCGTTTCTATGGAAGGCAATGTTATTGGTGTAACTGTTCATAACACAGCATGGATTACAACTGCCACAGGAACTACTCCTGCCGAGCAGTACACAAGAGCAACTGTCAACGGAAATATGAATGATGTCAGAGTTCACTATTACGTTGACAACGTCTGTGCATGGCAGAATCTGCCTTTGAACCTTAGTGGCTGGCACGCCGCTGACGGCAGTGGAAACGGCAACCGCAGGACTATATCTATTGAGTGCATTAAAAAGTCTGAGGATAACTGTGCAAGACTTGCTGCAGCACTTTTGAAGAAATACAATCTTGACATCAGCCATCTTTACACTCATACCCATTGGCTGAATATCCGTGATGGAAAGTCTGGCACTGTGGATTATCTTAATACGGCAAAGAATTCTTATAAAATGTGCCCTGCGTATATTCTTCCGCATTGGGCTGATTTCAAGAAGAAAGTTGAATCTTATCTGAATGCAGGTTCATCTGCACCTACAGTTCCTTCTGCTAAACAGCTTTACAGAGTAAGGAAGTCCTGGTCTGATGCCAAATCTCAGATTGGTGCTTTTTCTTCTCTTGAAAATGCTAAAAAGGTCTGCAAAGCAGGATATACTGTCTTTGATGAAAAAGGAAAAGTTGTTTATCCTGTCAAAAAATCCATTAATGAAATTGCCCGTGAAGTAATTCAAGGCAAATGGGGCAATGGTTCAGAACGTAAAAACAGATTGATGAATGCAGGTTATGACTATAACGAAGTACAGGAAAAAGTAAATAAACTTATCTGATGTATACCCCACGAGATATGATTTTTTCATATTTCGTGGGGCATTTTTTATTAAATCGCATTTTTTGCCTTGTAAAAAATATTTTTCATTAAGGAGTACGAATTCGGCTATATTTTTTAGACTTTACCCTTAGAGAGATATTTTTCCTCAAAAAAATTTCTCGGAGGGGTGTACTATTTTCAAAAATTCTTTGCCTATATGGGTAGAGGGACAAATACTCCCGGAAAGGAAGGCTTATGAATATCAAACAGAAAGTACAGGTTGAAAAATTGAAAAGCGAAGGTTACTCCTTCCAGAAAATCAGCGATGAAATGAACATCTCTGTTGGAACAATCAAGTCCTATTTTTCAAGAAAAGATACTCACCAAAAATGCAATTGCTGCAGATATGACAGCCGTCGTCCCATGCAATCAGATTTGGTTTGTATTCAATGCCGTCAAAACGATGTAGGAAGTGCAGTTGTAATTATGGCGGATATACTTCCCAGCCTTGGCGTTTGCTTCTATGACTGCCTTGATTTTCTTACTCGTAGAAGCAGCGTGCCACTCGTTGAACAAGTTGACGATTGGCATCATGTCAAGTGCCGAAAGGTAAAAAGGCTGAAATATTAAGCCATGCTGAAAAACAGGGAGAAAGCCTTAATAAATTTCTTAACAGAGCAGTAGAAAATCAGATTACTATTGATAATAACAATAATGATAATCAGCTTTGCTCTTATATCTCAATAAACAACCCCGCCCGGACTGCTGAAAGTCTGAGATGCAGGGGGGAGTATTCAAAGCCCTGAAAAAGAATGTTTTTGATTTTCCCCTCATTTTTCCCCTTGTTTTCCCCTTAAATAATGGCTGTAATCCTGTATTTACGGGGGTTTACAGCATTTAAGGGGAAAAAGGGAATTTTTTTTTTAAACTTTTATATATTTTTTCTCTCTTTTCTTTATGTACTCAATTTTCGTGCGAAAGTTTATATATTTTTTTCCCTTTTTCCCCTTATCGCATTAAAAGTACGGTTTTATGCGGTTTATGGCAGTGTAAACAGGGGAATTTTCAGGGGAATTTATAGGGGAAAAAGGGGATTTTTTATAAATTGATGTTATCGACTCCATAAACTGATTGATAATCTGCTTTTGTTGCAATGTTAAGAGTAAAAATATAATACCATATACCCTGTATTTTTTGCTGTATCTGCTTTATATCATCAGCATTGAAAATCATCATAATTTCCTTGTTAAAATCAGTTTTTGAAATAATATAACCGCCGTTGTTGTCCTTGCACCATGCTTTAAAGACTTCATACATTTTCTTGGTTGTGCAGTTGTCTTTTATTTTCTTACCGTTCTCCTGCTCACGCATGATACAACATTCATTGAAAAATGTCAATACCGGACTGTTATCCTGCTGATACTGTTTCATATTGTCTGTACAGCACTTTGGTATATTGTAGCGGAAGCCGTTGCGGATAACCTCTTTCAATGCCGTTACAGCTTTATATATAATGTTTTCACGTTCTGCATACATTTTATCAAGCAGGAGTTTGTCCCTTTTTTCTTCCGGGATAACATTATCAGCTTTTAATATAATCATTCTGTCATATACCCATTGACCACGGTCACCGCCAAACTTCGGAAGCTTATTTGTACAGAACCACAGCAAACCTCTGTATAAAAAGCTGTGGGCTGATTTATATTTTGCTTCACTTCTCAAAAAGTCGCCGCCTGTAATCTGTTTGAATATTGCAAGTTCTTTTAAAGTCGCATATGTCATATCAGGGTTATAAGTCAATCGTTTGTTTTCAATATCAGCCGCACCGAAACGACTTTCAAGCTTTTCAAGGCTGGAAGCCTCACAGTTTTCTTTTCCGCCCAATAATCTTATAGTCAGCTTTAAAAGCTGAGTTTTTCCGCTGTTGCCTGCTCCGACAATAAACAATGCTTTTTTGGGATAATAGCCGGATACATTGCTTATACACATACCCATGTATTGCAGTAAAAAGCGTTTTACTTCTTCATCTCCCGCTGTAAAATCATTCATAAACTTATCAAATACAGGAGTTGAACCTGCTGAGCCTGTCCATTTGCAAGGTATCTGAATAGTGCTTAATACGTCAGGGCTATGGGGTTTTAACTCCATTGTATCAAGATACAGCAAACCATTTTCAAAATTGATTATATTTTCATCAGCATTAAGCTTATTATGGTCAATAAATTTTCGGTCTGTTGTAATATCTCTGAAAGTTTCTTCAACAGTTCGCATTTTCAAAGCAAGCATATCATATCTTGTTATGTGTTCTTTGATAATACCCTTTAATTCGTCATCGGTTATTTCTCTGTATGCTCCGCTGCTGTACCAATAGCGTGTCGGCTTTTGTTCTCTTGCATCACTGCGGACAAAAATATATTTGCTGTTGTTTCGTATGTATTCAGCTAATAAAGAGGTAATTACTTTTATTTTTCCGTCATCTCCTGCAAACATATACGGCGGATATTTTTCTGTATCATTATTTGAAAAATTCTGAGCGGGAACAGATGAATCCTTGAAAGAAAAGTCAGTCTGTTTTGCCTGCTCAACAGCGTTATTAAGATTGTTTACAAGCTCCGCAGGTGACTTTATCAATAAATCATTCGGGTCTTTTGCATTTCCTGATATGTTGGCACTTATGCAGCGTATGCCGATTTTCTGAAATTCTGTTATTTTTTCCGCCGCTGTTCTGCCTGCATTGTCATTATCCAGTGCAAATATAAGAGTTCCGACCTTGCTTTTATTATTCATGCAATATCTGAGCAGGCTGTTAATCATGCTTACAGAGCCTAAGGCAATGCAGTTAAATCCGCACTGGATAATGCTCATTGCATCAATTTCGCCCTCTGCAACAAAGCAGAATTCTTTTTCAATATCTGCAATATTGAAAATATGAGTTTCTCCGACTTTTGATTTATTATACTGTTTCTGATTTTCGGGAATAATCTGCCTTGTATCCCTTGCAAGATAGCTGTATTTTGATGTCGGAATAATAATTCGCGGAGTTGCCGGAGCGTTGGGAGCTTTCGGGTGTTTCCAGTTCTCAGCATAGCCGATATTAAAGCGGTTTTGTATTTGTGCAGATATGCCCCTTTTAAGCAGATAATCGCACTTGTTAAGGTCTGAATGTGCCTTGATAAAGAATTCCGTATAATCTGCCGGCTGTTCCTTTACTGACTGTATAGGCTGTATTGTACTTATTTTACAGCCGTTGTATAATTCCTGCAAATCATTAAAGGCTGTCTTTAAATCGGTATTATTAACTATGCTGTACAAGTCGAATATATCGCCCTTAATGCCGCATGAATGGCATTTGAATGCTGTATTATTGCTGTTGGGGATAATATTAAAAGCAGGTGTGCCGTTGTTCTTATCCCCCGAATGACAGGCAGGACAGATATACTTATTGCCTTTCATTCCTGTTATTCTGTTAAGGTAATCAGTCAGATAACTTTTTATAATTTCTTTGCTGTTGTCTGTCAAAATGCCACCGCCTTATTAAGAATTTTCATATTAATACCGCCTTTCCAAGTTAATAATAGTGCAGTCGGCAAAAAATCGCCGCCGCAAATCAATTTTTTTAAATTTAATATTGTAATTTACTTAATCTTATGTTATAATTATAATAGCAAAATAACAAGATTAAGTTTTTGTTACATTTAATATTATAATGCAACAAAATATAAATGTCAATACAAAAATGTTACTTTTAAAAAGTTTGTGTAACATTTATTAAAATGGGGGTTGCAATATGGACGATATTACTAAAAAAAATATAGGCGAACGCCTTTCAGAACTGAGAAAAGAAAGAGAATTGACACAGCTTGATGTTGCAGAACAAACAGGAATACAGAGAACCATTATAAATTATTATGAATGCGGAGCGAGAAAATTAAAGCTTGATGACCTTCTTACTCTTTCAGATTTTTATAAAGTTTCAACTGATTATCTGCTTTGTAAGACCGATATAAAGACCAATAACGAAGATATAAAAGGGATATGCGAAGCAACAGGACTTTCGGAAGATGCTGTCGAAACTGTTTCAAATCATTTAAACACTTCAAAAAGATGTTGTGATTATCAGGAATTTTTAAAAAGCGGTCAATACACTGCTTCAGTTTTCATGCCTGAATATTATGAAATAAGTGCTGAAATTTTAAATACAGTTCTTACAAGTTCGCATTTCTGGAATATTATATTTAATCTGACTATGATAAAAACAACAAGTAATCATATTACTAAGGATTTTGATATTATCTATATTTACAAACTGTTGCTGGAAAATGATAAAACTCCTGAGTTTAAAGAAATGCTGGAAAAATATATGGAGATGAATACAAATATTGATATATACAGATATTCCGTAATAAAAAATATTGAAAAGATAAGTGATTTATTTGATATTCGCAATAATGAAGCCAATTATGAAAAATTAAAAAGTCATTTAAATAATATTAAATCTGAACTTGATGAATAAGCATTTTAAATTAAGCCGGTTAATTATTGCAGGAGGTGAAAAGTTATGGCAAGTATACTCTGTTTCAATGCACGCAAATCAATTTTTGCAAAGTGAACTTTGTTTGCATAATTTTTTTGCTTTGTAGGGGCGAACTCGTTCGCCAGTTATGATTTACTGGGAATTTCATCAGGCGGCTGAAAGCCGCCCAACCTTTTTTT
>JBJEQS010000374.1:0-5854 GCA_051881875.1 Oscillospiraceae bacterium | reverse complement strand
TTTTCCAAAAAAAGTTTGAGCAAACGCAGTTTGCTGAACTAAAATTATGGATTTACCTTTAGTTACATTAAAATACAGCAGACCTGTACTTTATATCTCTTTCAGTACAGGTCTGCTTTTATTAATTTGGATTATGCTTTAAAATAATAACTAATCTGTTTCATTTGTAAGATATTTTTTCATCTGTGCAAGGTCTTTTACATCAATTTTGTTATCCTTTACAATATCAGCGTTTGCACATCCGTTCAAAGTCAGGTATTTAAGCTTTATTATATGCTGCTGGATTGCGGTTACATCTCTTATATCAATTTTACCATCTTCAGTCGCATCACCGGAAAGTTCAGCGTCAGACCAGCCAGAAGGCTCCTGATTTGCTTCTTTAACAGCAACAAATCTGAATTCGTTTTCTTCCGCATATTTCTGGGCAACGGATTCGTCTGTACCATAGATTGTAAAATCTGAAGTTTTTTCATAATAATCATTAAATTCATCACAAACAATATATCCCAGCGAATTTTCTGCTATACAATAAACGTTATCAGGAATAATTATTTTTTTAAGTTCAGGGCAATTGTAAAATGTGTCACCGCCGATAATTCCCAATTTTTCAGGCAAGGTTACTGTTTCAAGTGAAGTACAGCCTGAGAATGTTTCCTGAATATATGTAACATTATTTGGAACATTAGCTTCTTTTAATGATGAACAGTTCAGAAATGCATTGCCAAGACATTCAATCGGAGCATCAGGGGCAAATGTTGCCTTTTCCAGTGAAGTACAGCCTTCAAAGGCATATCCTCCTATGAAAGACAGGTTTTCAGAAAAGCTTATTTCTTTAAGAGAAATACAGTCTGTAAATGCCCATTGTCCGATATATGAAACACTGTCAGGAATATTGATGCTTTTCAGTGATTTGCAGCCTTTAAATGCAGTATCGCCTATATATTCTATACTGTCAGGAAGAATTACTTCTTCAAGCTCATCATAATTTGCAAATGCAGTAAATTTTATTCCTGTAACAGGAACTCCATCTATTTCAGCGGGAATTTCTATTTTTGTAGCATTTATATCTCCGCCAATTATAATAATTTCATTTTCATCATTAGTATTGAATTCATATTTTAATCCGTTTGGGAGCTGGTAAGTAGTACCCCATACTTCATCTGTGTTAAATTCGATGAAGTCAAATCCATTCTTTTCAGCATATTCTTCTGCAATATTGGCTGCACCATATACTTTGAATTCATCGTTTTTTATGTAATCGTCACTTTCTGCATCATAATAGTATCCAAATGCACATTCTCCGACATATTCAGTATTATTAGGAATAAGTACATCTATTAATTTGCTGCCGTAAAATGCATAATCACCTATATAACTTATAGAATCAGAAAGCCATACCGTTCCTGTAAGACCTGTACAGTTTGCAAAGGCATAATTTCCGATATATTCAATTCTGTAGTCAAACTGAATTCTGGAAATAAGACGGCAGTTTTCAAATGCATGGTCGCCGATGGCTGTGACATATATGTCACCGATTTTTGAAGGGATTTCAACATTCTCAACGCTTTCGTCACAGTCAGTTATTGTAATGGTCTGTGAGCCGTCCTCAGCAGTAATTATTTCATAACTTAAACCATTGTCAAGAGTAAGTGTTTCCGCACTTGCCGGAACCGAACTGACAATATCAGAAATGACAGCTGTATCAGAATATGCTAATCCTGCGAGCATTGTTATTGCAGTTATACCTGCGATAATCTTTTTCATAAGAATTCCTCCTTCTTTTTTATATTTGGATTTTTTCTGTAAGCTTTTCTTTCGCTTATACTAATATTACAATTCATGTATGCTAAATGTTTCATAATTTTCAAAAAATATTTTTTGTACTGTTCGTATAAACTGGAATGGTTCAATTGATTATAGTTATTAATGTGAGTTCGACAAACAAAAGTTTTGGTCAAGCTTTTTCAAGCGGCAAGTTGCTGCCTCCGATTTTAAGTATTTTGTTTTATCCAAGCGGTCGGGCAGGTAGAAAATGCACCCATAAAGCAAAATCCGAAATTAAAAGTTTTTTGCCCAGCTTTTTTCAAAAAGCTGGTGGGGTCAAGGGGAAAAGCCCTTGTCGCCGTCCGCAGACGGCGAAATTCCAGGGGGTGCGGGGGCGAAGCCCCTGCCTTTCAATTCGTTCAAAAAAGTTTTTTGTCAAACTTTTTCCAAAAAAAGTTTGGTCGGCTGCAAGCCGACAGTCGAAATTCCCAGTAAACTGCAATGGGCGACTGAAAATTGATTTCCATGCCAAAAATGACAAATCTCTTGACAAGTGGGTGATAAAGTAGTATAATAGTTTGAAAACAAACCTTTAAAATGCAGAATTCAAAAAAGCAAGGTGATAATATGGTTCAGAAGCCGTTGGAGGTAGTGCTGAAAGGCGGTGAATTCAGAAAGTATTCGGATTCAAAATTTTCATTGCTGAGAAAGCATTATGATATGAAGCGTGCAGAATTTGAAGTTATATACTATCTGTCAATATGCAGGGAAGAAGATTCGCTTGTGAATATTTCCGAATTCCTGAATGCGAACAAGGGGCATATCTCGGCAACTGTGTATGGTCTTATCGAAAAGGGATACATAAGCTCTGCTCAGGACAAAAATGACCGGAGATATATGCATTTCAGCCTTACTGAAAATGGAAAAGAAGTTGCGGCTGATATAGAAAATATATGGAAGGACATCAAGAATGAATTATACTATGGATTAAGCGATGAAGAAATCGCTTCGTTCAAAAAGACATTCCATAAGATATGCCAGAATATAGAGCACTTTATGATATAAAATAATATATCGGATAAGTGCTTATATTTCAAGGGTAATAGTTTAAAAACAAACAGTATAAAATCAAAATACAGAAAGGAACGATTATTTTGGCTGAAAAAAATGAAACTATGAAGGAGATAGCTCACGAAATAACATACAGAAGATATTTATTGTCCAAGGACGATGCAAAATTTATGCTTAAAGATATAAATATTGCAGAGTACATAGTGCTTCATTATATGTGTGAGCATATTGAAAGCAATCCGATATATTTGGGCAGGATATATCTGAGCGAGATATCGGAAAAGCTCAATCTTCCCATCAGAAAAACCTCAAAGCTTATAAGAGAAATGAACAGTAAAAATCTCGTAAGCTGGGACCATGACGGCGATGGAAAGGACGGCACTTATGTGACCATAACCACTCACGGAAAGAACGTGTTTGAAGAAACCGACAGTAAGCTGAAGGATTTCTATTCAAGGGTTCTGCAAAAATTCGGCAGTGAAAAAATTGTACAGCTTCTTCAGCTTATGAAGGAGTTTGACTCGGTAATGAGAACTGAACTGGAACAAATGGAGGATACCAATGAAACAGATGATTGAATATATGAATGAGCTGGAACGCTCATGCCGTAAAAATGATTTTATCGACCGCAGGCTTTATGATGAATATGATATTAATCAGGGGCTTCGTGACGAAAAGGGAAATGGTGTTCTTACCGGTCTTACAAATATTTCATTTATAAAGTCATACGAGAGAAAAAATGGCGTAAAAGAGCCATGCAACGGCGAACTTTGGTATCGTGGATATCGTGTTGAAGACCTTATAGGCAGGTTGGGGAAAGATGAGATGGGATATGAAAAGATTGCATATCTTCTGCTTGTCGGTGAATTGCCTGATGAAAAGCAATTTGCTGAATTCCATTCCGTTATCGGAACTCTTATGGCTCTCCCGATAAACTTTACCCGTGATGTTATAATGAAAGCACCGACTGATGACATCATGAATACTATGACAAGAAGTATTCTTACGCTTGCTTCTTATGACCGGGAGCTGAAAAATACTTCACTCGAAAACAATATATTCCAGTGCTTACAGCTCATAAGCCAGTTTCCGACGCTTGCCGTATATGCATATAACGCATATAATCACTATCAGAACCTTGAAAGTATGTTTATCCACTATCCCGACCCTGTTTTATCTCCGGCTGAAAACATACTGACGATGCTCCGTCCAGATAAGAAGTACACAAAAACCGAAGCTAAAGTACTTGATACCGCTTTGATACTTCATATGGAACATGGCGGAGGAAACAACTCCACCTTTACCACAAGAGTCGTTACCTCATCAGGCTCGGATACATATTCAACTATTGCGGCGGCAATGTGTTCGCTGAAAGGACCGAAGCATGGCGGAGCAAACATTAAGGTAATGGATATGATGGCAGATATTTCGGAGAATATAAATGACATTGAAGATGACGAAGAAATTAAAGCTTACCTTGAAAAGATACTTGATAAGGAAACATTTGACCGCAAGGGACTTATTTATGGAATGGGACACGCTGTATATACGCTTTCAGACCCGAGAGAAAAGGTTCTCAAAAGCTATGTGGAACAGCTTGCCGCAGAAAAGTGCAGAACAAATGAATTCCGTCTGTATGAGCAGATAGAGAGGATTGCTCCGCAAGTCATTATGAACAGAAAGCATAACCGCAGCGGCGTCTGCCCGAATGTCGATTTTTACAGCGGTTTTGTTTATGATATGCTCGGTATCCCGAAAGAGCTTTATACAGCTATATTTGCAGTTGCAAGGATAGTCGGCTGGAGTGCACACAGGATAGAAGAAATTGTCTGCACAGATAAGATAATAAGACCTGCATATATGAGTGTTATGAAAAAGAAAGAAGGATAAAAATGGTGATAAAATATATAGCCGGTCCGCTTATAGGTTCGGCAATAGGTTACTTTACAAATTTTATTGCGGTAAAGATGCTTTTCCACCCGAAAAATGAGATAAAGGTATTCGGACATACTCTGCCGTTCACTCCCGGTGCAATACCTAAGGGTAAATCAAGGCTTGCAAGGTCAGTCGGAAACGCAGTTGGAAACAATCTTATCACGCAGGAGGATATTGAAAAAAAACTGACAAGTGATGAGCTTGCGGAAAAAATAGCCGATATGATTCTGGACAGGCTTTCCATGCCGATGAATGATGTTTTTGCAGGACTGCCGGATATGACAGCTGAGGATATCGGGGACAAAAAGGAGGTCGTTTCAAAAAGCATTGCAAAATTCATAGCGGAAGCGGTTTCTCATGTAGATATATCCGGAGTCATTGTGGAAAAAGCTCCCGGTATCATAAAAGAAAAGCTTAATAATCCTATGATAGAAATGTTTATGACGGACGAGGTGCTTCAGGCTGTACTTGCACCGGTGGGAACAGAGATACAGACATACATAGGAGAACATGGCGAAGAATTTATTACGCCTTATGTTTCAGAAAAGCTTTCAAGTTCCGGAGAAAAGCCGTTTTCCGATATTCTTGAGGGATTCAGCATAGACAGAAGTCAGCTTAAACAGGCAGTTATGGCATTATACAAAAACGCTGTGTCCGACTGTTCAAAAAAACTGATGAACTGGCTTAATCTTGGTTCAATTGTTGAAGAAAAGATAAACGGTATGAGTGCGGACGAGCTTGAAGCACTTGTAATAAGCGTTATGAAGAAAGAATTGAACACGATAGTTAATCTTGGAGCATTGATAGGATTTGTTCTTGGATTGCTTAATATTTTTATCTGATTAAAAGGAAGTGTTGGTATGAAATATGCAGTGATATATCTTTCCGAAACAGGAAATACAGAAGAACTTGCAAAAAATATTTATGTAAGCCTTCCGGGAAATGATAAAACGATAACGGAGGCAGGCAAAATAACAGAGCTGCCTGAGGCAGATTTCTATTTCATAGGTTTTCCGGTTAAGAACCGTATCTGCGGCATTGAGATAATGAATATACTTGAACAGCTCGGGAATGTCAAGGTCGC
>JBJEQS010000373.1:0-5859 GCA_051881875.1 Oscillospiraceae bacterium | reverse complement strand
TTGTCAAACTTTTTCCAAAAAAAGTTTGGGCGGCTGAAAGCCGCCTTATGAAATTCCCAGTAAACCACATAGGTCAAACGCAGTTCGCCCCTACAAAAATAAACTGTCGAACTCACGTTAAAGTAATAGTAAAGGAAAGAGGTGAGGAAAATGAATTTCCGACATGAATGGAAGCATGAGATAAATTTGTCCGATATGTATGCCATACGTCAAAGACTTCGGACTGTTATGCAGATTGATGAAAATGCTGTTGATGGGAAATATTTTATCCGCAGTCTTTATTTTGATAATCTTTCGGACAAGGCACTCCGAGAAAAGCTTGATGGTGTAAACTGTCGTGAGAAATTCCGTATTCGCTGTTATAACAATAACACAGAGTTTATTCATCTTGAAAAGAAATCGAAGATTAACGGACTCGGAAGCAAGCAGAGTGCAAAACTTTCCAGAAAAGAAACTATGGCAATTGTTAACGGCGATTATGACTGGATGATAAATTCTGACAGACCGCTTGTTTGTGAACTGTATTCCAAAATGAAGTCACAGGGACTGCGGCCGAAAACTATCGTAGACTATACACGGGAACCGTTTGTATATGCCCCCGGAAATGTTCGTGTAACACTTGATTATGATATACGCACAGGACTTCTCTGTACAGATTTTTTAAATTTCGAATGTATAACAATACCCGCCGGAAATGCCCCGATAATTCTTGAAGTGAAATGGGACGAGTTCCTGCCGTCAATTATTCGTGACATAGTACAGCTGGAAAGCAGACACACTGCCGCTTTCTCAAAATATGCGGTATGCCGTATCTACGGCTGATATAGATTTCGGCAAGAAATCTTGCCGAAATCTATTTGCCGATACGCACGCAGCGAACGAAAGCGAGCGAATGTGCGAGGCATTTATATAATAATCAAAAAGGAGATTAAATCAATGACTTTTAATGATATTTTCAAATCAAGCTTTCTTGAAACAATGACAAGCGTGAGTGTTTTTGATATGGCAATCGCTCTTGTACTTGCATTTGCACTTGGACTTTTTATTTTCCTCGTTTACAAAAAAACATTTAACGGTGTGATGTATTCCTCCAGTTTTGGTGTAACTCTTATTGCACTTACAATGATTACAACTGTTGTTATACTTGCCGTTACAAGCAATGTTGTTCTTTCTCTTGGTATGGTCGGTGCACTTTCAATTGTCCGTTTCCGTACTGCAATCAAAGAACCGCTTGACATTGCCTTTCTTTTCTGGTCGATTGGTGCAGGTATAGTTCTTGCGGCAGGTATGATTCCGCTTGCAGTAATCGGAAGTGTGATTATCGGTGTAATTCTTCTTGTATTTGTAAACAGGAAATCCCATACTAATCCATATATCGCAGTTATCCGCTGTGAAAATAATGAAGCTGAAACACAGGCTAAAGAGTTTCTTAAATCAAAAACCGAACGCTGTGTAATAAAAAGCAAATCAGCTCAGAAGGGTGAAATTGAGATAAATATGGAAATCCGTCTTAAAGATGAAAACACAGATTTTATTAATGTCATTGCTGATATGAAAGGTGTTCATAGTGCGGTTTTAGTAAGCTATAACGGCGATTATATGGGTTAAGGAGTGAGGTCATGTCAACGCATAAAAATATTGACCGTATCTGCACAATTGCTGTTATAATTTCCATTGTTTTATCTCTGCTGCTGATGAACGGAGAAGTTTTTGGAATTATTCAGACTGTCAGTGCAATGGGATATGAAAACCGATTGTTTGACACCTCAAAAGTTCACACAATTGATATTGTAATGGACGACTGGGACAGCTTTATTGATACGGCACAAAGTGAGGAATACTCTGAATGTGCAGTCATAATTGATGGCGAGGCATATAAAAACGTCGGTATCAGAGGCAAAGGAAATACTTCTCTCAGCACTGTTTCTTCAATGAACAGTGAACGTTACAGCTTCAAAGTTGAATTTGATAAATATGACAAAAACAAGAGTTACTATGGTCTTGATAAGCTGTGCCTTAATAATATCATTCAGGACAACACCTATATGAAAGATTATCTCACCTACCAGATGATGAATGAGTTCGGTGTGGATACTCCGTTATGCAGTTATGTATACATTACAGTGAATGGTGAGGACTGGGGACTCTATCTTGCAGTGGAAGGCGTTGAGGACGCATTTCTTGAACGTAACTATGGAAGCGATTACGGCGAGCTTTATAAGCCGGACAGCATGAGTTTCGGCGGCGGCAGAGGTAACGGTATGGATTTTAAAATGGAAGATTTTATGAATAATTCCGATTCCGAAGAAAGTGCCGATACATCTGATACTCGTGGCAGATTTCCTGAACAGAAAGACTTTAATCCTTCTGATATGCAGGGACAGATGCCTGAAGATTTTGATTTTTCCGCAATAGAAGATGGTGAATTTCCAATGCCGGAAATGAACGGAGGAGGTATGCCCGGCGGCAGTATGGGAAGCAGTGATGTAAAACTGCAATATATTGATGATGATGCCGACAGCTATTCCAATATCTTTGATAATGCAAAAACGGATATTACTGATTCAGATAAGAAAAGGTTAATTTCTTCTCTGAAAAATCTCAGCGAAAATGCGGACATTGAAAGCGTAGTTAATGTTGAAGAAGTAATCCGATATTTTGTTGTGCATAATTTTGTCTGCAACGGTGACAGCTATACAGGTTCAATGATTCATAATTACTATCTTTATGAGGAGGACGGACAGCTCTCCATGATTCCATGGGACTATAATCTTGCGTTCGGCACATTCCAGTCGGACGATGCAACAGGTCAGGTTAATTCACCAATTGATACACCTGTTTCGGGAGATATGAGTGACCGTCCTATGATTAGCTGGATTTTTGAAAATGAGGAATATACTGAAATGTATCATCAGTATTTTTATGAATTGCTCAGCAGTGTTGATATAGATAAAATCATTGATGAAGTGACAGTGCTTATCTCACCATATGTTGAAAAAGACCCAACAAAATTCTGCACTTATGAAGAATTTGAAATCGGCGTCAGCACAATCAGAAGTTTCTGTGAGTTAAGGTCTGAAAGCATACAGGGACAGCTTGATGGTACTATTCCATCAACAACTGACGGACAGTCGGCTGATAGTTCTTCACTTATTGACGCATCATCTGTTTCTCTTTCTGATATGGGAACAATGAATATGGGCGGTATGAACAAAGGTGGTTTTGGTGGCAGGAGTAATCAGAATATGCCTCAGAAGAATGAAAATGAAGTTCAACAGACAAATATAATGCAGACTGCAAATATAACTCCTGTGGCAGATGGCGGCAATATGCCGAAAGGTGATATGAAGCCTCCGGAGGATTTTAACGGCGAAATTCCTGATTTTGAAAATATGGACATTCCAACGGACGAAAACGGCAATCCTGCAATACCAAATCAATTCGGAGAAAATGAAAAAACAACGAGTGTGAATAAAAGCGGAGCAAATGCTGATAACAATGATAATGCAGCTCAGAATAAATTCGGTCAAAACGGAAAAATGCCTGATTTTAGCAATATGCAGCTTCCACAGGACAGCGGCAATACAGAAAATAATGCCGTTTCATATGTTCTGCTTGGAATATCTGTTTTGTTACTCGGCGGAGGATTACTGTTTGCTTTTAAGTTCAAGAGATAGTGTATACTTTAATGAGAGTTCGATGGATTATTTTTGTAGGGGCGACCAATGGTCGCCCGTCTTAGTTTACTGGAAATTTCATCAGGCGGCTGAAAGCCGCCCAAACTTTCCGGCTTTTTGAAAAAAGCCGGGCAAAAACTTTTACTTTCGCTACTTTTTTCAATAATAACATTTTGTACCTACCCGAAAATTTTAATAAGGCTGACACTACAGTGATATGCAAGGTAAGTCGAATATAATTGGTTGCCGCAAAGGAAAATATTGACTAAAAATGGGAGGCGGCGACTCGCCGCAAAAACTTTTTCTTTTGGTCGTCGAACTCACGTTATTTATAGTTTAAATATAAAATTTTCACACAATTATGAAACATTTTTATATTCTGAATTGTAATATTAATAGATATAACAGAATTTTATTGTAAACGGAGGGAAAATGTTTGAATAATACTGAAATTATCAATAAATACACACAGTACATCTATGCTTTTGCGTTTTCCAATCTGAAAAACAAGAGTGATGCAGAGGATATAACTCAGGATGTGCTGATACAATACATAACCAAATCACCGAAGCTTGAAAGTGAGGAGCATATTAAACACTGGCTTTTAAAGGTAACAGCTAATTTATGCAGGAATTTTCATAAATCAGGCTGGAAAAGATATGTTTCTTTTCTTGAGGAAAGTTATGATAATATATGCTCTGAGGATAAAAACTTTGACAGAAAAATTATTCTTGATGATGCAATGAATCATCTGAATTCAAAATATCATTCAGTTATTCATCTTTTTTACTATGAGGAACTTTCAATAAGTCAGATAGGTGAAATAATGAATATGAATCAATCAACGGTGCGTACAAGACTTAAAAGGGGCAGGGAACAGCTTAAAAAAATTCTTGAGGAAAGGGGGATTTCAATTGAAGATTAAAGACATATATATGGAATATGCAAAGAATTTACAGCCGAATGAAGAATTTAAAAATACTTTGAAAACAAAACTTGATGAAGCAGAAAAAAATTGTCCGGAAAATAAAAATGAAAATTTATATGAAACTAATTTCAAAGTGATGGAAACAAAAAAAGTAAAACTCAGTTTTATTATCCCATTGATTGCGGCAATAGGCATTTTATGTACGCTTACACTTGTAGCAGCAACATTTTTCAGAGATAAATCAGATGAGAAAAAATATTTTATAACTACATTAGCTGAAGAAACTGACTTGTCAGATGATGAAAATGTTTCTGAAATCTATATGACTGATGTATCACACATTGAAACTGATATTGCATATGATGAAAATATGCAGAAAAAAACAGATATATATGCTGCTGATATGCCGGAAGTATCGCATATTGAAACTGATATTGCATATGATGAAAATAATATATCAACTGCCGAAACAACATTTTCTTCTGAAAATGAAATTACTTCAGATACAACATCAGATAACGGGGATTCAGATTATATACAGCTTAATTTTGATAAAATTTATGCTTCTGCCGGCGGAAGTGCAGTTGCAGAGATATATATAGATAAATCATATTCCTTGTATATTCTGCTTTTGCAAATCAATTTTGATAAATATTATATTTCGCTTGAATCCCAACCGGAATTTTGTGATGATGATGGCAAATATATGTTTAGTACATCAAATATGCATTCAAATTCTCAACCTGATTATTTTCTGATTGAAATGTTAAATCCTCGCAGTTCAGGACTAAAAATAAGAGCCGTATTCAATATAGATTATGATACGCCTCCGGGAAATTATGAAGTAAGCTTTGATATTCATAATGCAACAGGAATATCCGCTTATGATGAAAATTTTATAAATGTAAAAGGATTTATAGAAGTCAGTTAAACAGTATATTTTAATATGAATTAGACAGATTTATTTTGCAGAGGTGAACTGAGTTCACCTCTGCTTATTGAATTTACATTAACGTGAGGTCGACAACCTAAAGTTCGATAGATTTATTTTGTAATGGCGAACTATATTTGCCAGTCTTTATTTAAAGATAAAAGTTTTGGTCAAGCTTTTTCAAAAGCTTGCGGTTTCCAAAGGCAGAGCCTTTGGTCGCTCGAATGAGCGAAACAGGGGTGTGGGGACGAAGTCCCCACCTTTTAATTCGTTCAAAAAAGTTTTTTGTCAAACTTTTTCCAAAAAAAGTTTGAGCAAACGCA
>JBJEQS010000372.1:10707-24851 GCA_051881875.1 Oscillospiraceae bacterium | reverse complement strand
ATAATTTATAGTTATCCTCGGTTAAATAAATCCAACACATTAAAGCTTTATTATAATAAACTTCATTAAATTTGTTCGCAATATATAAGAAAGGACATAACGTGAATGGAAATACTGATATGTACCAATTCAAAACTGCTGTGGGATCAACTATTTTCCCTTGCCAATAAATTTCTGTGCAATAGGAAATCTCGGTATATGTCGGTATCGCCCAGTATGTACGCAACAGAAATAGAAATTGCGGCTGCAGTAAAAAAACAGCAGTCTGCAATAGTAATTCTTGATGTGCAGTCCTTTGACAACTGGCTGGGAGTGGCAGAAATAATTGAAAGCTTAAACAGAACTGTCAGCATCTGTCTTATCTCGAATACCGTTGAACCGGCTATTGAAGCTATAAACAATTTAAAAAAAGTTTGCGGATATATTTACAAAGATGAACTTGCAAATATGTTTGAATCGGTTTTTACAAGGATTTATGGAAATCTCAGAACAGTATGCGGAGAAATTGCAGTAATTCATTACAATAGTATGAACAAGATCATTCCCTTTGAAGACATCTTCTACATTGAGCGATCAGAGCAAACCCAACTGTGTACTGTTGTACATAAAAACGGCACAGACGAGATCAGGGCAAATATTTCAAAGCTTATAAATGAACTGCCCGAAGTATTCCAAGTTGTACGCTCATCCACAATTGCTAACATCTCTCAAGTAGTATCCTTTTCGGACTGTGAGTTGATTTTTGCAGGCGGAATTTCCTGTTTATGCAGCAAAAAACACTTCTCCGAAATCAAAGCCTTTATGAAGCAGGCAGTCATGGAAACGTAAAACGCTCCGTTTAAAGTGCGCATAAGTCATTGCATTGCTGCGCTTCAAAGAAATAAATATTATATGGAGGAATTTTAAATGTCTTATTCAAACACTGACCTTCACGTCAGAGTGAAGAGCAAGCTCGGTACAACAGAGCAGGTTCTTCTTTATCAGGAAGCTGTAACACTTAACGTCAGTAACTTCAAGACCGCTGCATGGGAGCATCAGTATATTGCTCCCTATGCTCAGATGAGAGCACTGCTTCCTACGGAGATCACAATCGGTTCAATGGAATCTATCGATCCCGACGGCAAGATCATGACTAAGCTTCTTCCTGCTGAATACAATACAGCATGGGATATTTGCAGCACCGGAAGTGCACTTGATGTAAGGCCCAGCAGCGAGCCTGCTCCGACAGAAGATACAATTGAGATCCACAACAAGAATTCCCGTACAAGCTCTGCTGTTGTTGCAAAGAACGGCAAGCCTTTGTTCAAATGCGATGTTCGTCCCGGTTTCAAGGTCAATTTTGCAATTCACCCCAAGCTTTATGTTGCTCTGAGCGACCTTGAGATCATAGATCCGTTCTTCGATGCTGCAACGCTTTCGAGAAAGCCTGTTGAGATCGATTATGAGGGTCAGGAGTACCTTACTATCATTCTCAGCGAAAATGAAAGCACAGGTGCGGTAAATATCACCTACAATTTTGACAAATTTGAAGAGTAAAAACCAACAACTTTGAAACAGCTCTGCGAACGTCCCCAAAAAGCGTTCGCAGTCCGTTTCGGAAAGGACTGAAAGCAATGAATTTTTCATTTCACTATTACGGTACATACTGTGCGGCGAGAGAAGCAGGCTTTGACAATGATGATGCGTGGGCAATCGCACATGCCGCTCAGTTTGTTGACGATTGCACAAAAGAATTACTCCAAAACCATGGTTTTGGAAGTCGTGTACCTACTTGCCATTCAATGTCCGAGCTTTTGCGTATGAATATGGATTGCTTTGGATCTGCCTTTCCTGCCGAGGTCCCACAGGTATGGACTTCTTTTCACTTCCTACCCGGAAATTATACCGAGGACGGTAAATACAGGCTCCGCTACTATAACGGGAAATATATCGGTGATAAGGAAACCACGGAAATTTTTAAGCTTATGTGTCTGCCTTACGGTCACATGACCGGAAAGATCGTTGATAAAGCAAAAGCGGAATTTAATTCCAATCAAAATTCACAAAACAAAAAGCTGCTGTATGTTGGAATGGTAATGCACGTTCTTGCAGATACATTTTCTCATGAATATTTTGTCGGAATACCATCCGAAGCGATAAATGAAACTTCATGGATAACAGAATATGAAAAGTCCGATGATCAAAAACCGTATAAACTAAGCAATATAAGATGGTTAAGTAAAAAAACAAAACCCAACTATTTTTACATTCCGGCGTTCTCGTCAACATCGTTAGGCTGGCTCGGACACGGCAGAGCAGGAACCAATCCTGACATACCCAACAAAAAAGTATTATTATACTCCCAATTGGAACCCTGAAGCGGAATGCTTTAAGGATAACCCTCTGCTTCATCTTTGTGCTTTTCAACAAATGACAGACGCAATGAAATTTATTCTTGATAAAGATAACGGTAGTACGTTTGATTACAGCAAGGAATTGACTGCCGACGAATACAATTCCGAATACAGCTTAAAACTGCTGAAAATATTCAATTCAAACGGCGACGATCAAAGCCAAAACACTGGTTGGATACAGCACATATCTGATTCATACAACCAAAGCATTATTGACCATAATGCAGACTTTCTTGCATCCGATAACACCTTCCTTTGTGATTTTATAGATAATGCCGATGAACACCGAAAACTGGTGTGCAGGTATTGTCGTAGCATCACTCCTTCTTTAAATTATTTTGATATATAAAAACAGGAGCTGCTGCACATTCATGCAACAGTTCCTTGTTTTTTATGTAGTAATTATTAAATCGTACTTATATCAACATCTTATCTTCTTTAAAGGTATGACAGACTGAATAGCCGAAGCCGCCGCTGCGTCTGCAGAGGCTATAGCATGAGCATAAATTTTGCTCGTCGTTGCGCTGGTGCTATGTCCTAATCTCTTGGCGGTGGTTGTTATCGGAACACCATTAGAGATCATTATCGAAGCATTTGTGTGACGCAGACCGTGAATTGATATGTACGGCAGATCATTTTTTATTATAAACTTATGAAACCAGGCTGATACTGTACCCGGATTTATAGGTTTACCATTCCATGATGTGAATATCTTCCCACTATCTATCCATTGATCTCCAAACTCATTTGCCTTGCTTATCTGCCACTTTCTGTAATCTGACAACATATCAATAACATCCTGCCCCACCTTTATAACTCTCGTTGAAGAAAATGTCTTGGTATCATTTTCAAATACGCCCTTTTCGGGAAGATACAATAAAGAACGAGAAATACTAATAGTACAATTTGCAAAGTCAATGTCATCCCAATTAAGTCCGCAAGCCTCTCCCCTTCGCATTCCCGTATGAAGAATAAGCGGAATCATCACATCAAACGGGTGATTTGCTTTTTCGGATATCAATTCAAGGAGCTTTTCAGCCTGCACATCTTCAAGATAATGTGCTTCCTTTCGACCAACTCTCGGAGCTTTTGTACGCTTGCATGGATTGTTGTAAATAATTTCATCATATACAGCAGACTGCATAATAGTTGAAATAAGCCTATGATGATGAAGCACCGTACGATCCGAAAGCGTTTCTCCTGTCATTTCAAATATAGTATTCGGCTTGACATCAAAATACTCCGCTACTTTTCTGGCTGTTTCGATCCCTATTCTCTTTCCTGCCCTGATAACATCGATCGTTGTTGTTGATATTCCAATGTTCTTTGCAAGTTCAGGGCGAGTATCGGTTTTCATAAGCCTTATTCCTTCTTTGTTAGGAGTACACTTTATATCTTCACGCTTAGTTTCACGAAGATTATCATAAAAAGTGTAAAGATGAAACGGCTGTATCTGTCCTATCTTAAAATGTCCAAGCGCTGGTATGATTCGTCCGAGCATTCCCTTGTAACGTGTAAATGTTGTTGTTTTAGTCTCACTCTCTGCACGGGGAAGCCATACCTCATTTATGTATTTGGCAAATGTCATATTGGTATCAAGAACAATTCCTCTGCGACATCTCTCCTCACACAATAAAGTCTGCTTATCAAGTTCCTTTTCGATCTGCTTTGGTGTCATATCATCGTCCGGTTTCCAAGTAAAATTCCTGATAATACGCTTACCGTTTACATCTGTTCCACAATAACATCGAATAGTGTAGCTATCGCCACGTTTTGAAATCTGAGCCACTGTACCACTTTCCTTTCAAAAAAACTTGACATCCCTAAAGAAAAATGCTACAATTAACTTGTCTAGAGCTTTGTTTCATTTTTCTTTTGGGAATATGATTACAACGCCAATACTGCTTCTCGTTTTCACAGATGAGGGGCAGTTTTTTTGTCTGTTTTTATTATAGCACAATCAAAGCCATTTGTCAATGCTTTAAAGCGCTAAATCGCATTTTTATTTTCTATTTCTTCCGTTGGTTTACTCTCACTGCCGTTTCCAAATACGGCTCGCATAACAGCTGCTTCAGTCACAAGTATCTTGCGCCCTGCCCTGATGCATTCGACTTGTCCATTAAGACACATTTGTCTTAATCTGTATTCGGACAAACCCTCGATCATGGCAGCAGCTGCCTTTACTGTCATCACTTTTCTTGAATTTTCCTGCATAAAAAATCCTCCCGAATCTCGTTATCTCTGACCTGGTCTGCGTAATCTATTAAGAATGATTCCTCCTCTATAATATACAGTACGATTTATTAGCATCTGAACGACATTCGGGAGAGTTTTATTCACCAAATCTCCAATAATCCACAAATCACCTCATGCTTTTTTGTTTATTATCACTTACCCCGATTAAAATATATCCATACTTCCCAGCTTCTTTTTAAGCTTTGCCAACGCCCTGCAAATATATGTATCTACCGTTGACTTGCTTACACCCATAATTTCTGCAGTCTGTCTATGAGTATATCTCTCAAAGAAAACATATATAACAGCAGTTCTTTGCATATCTGTCAATTCATTTTGGATAGCATCTCTTATAATATGACGTAACTCAATCTGCTCATATTCCTCGTCCGTCCCCATTGTACTTACATTACAGTACACATCCATTATCTCATCATTGGAAAAGTACACAAGTTTGTCCTTATCCCGCCTTCTTCTGCGAAGTTCTCTTGAATGCATAAGATTATTATACTTTGCAATTTCATCAGATACCTCTACTCGATTTTTTTAACATAGTAGTATTTCATGATCATACTCCATTCCGACAGACTACTGTCATTTAATTTTTTATATAAAAATACCACCCGTTCAACCGAACAGGCGGCATAATTACAGCTTTCAACACCTAATTAATTATATTTGATAAAATTCAGCTCCTAAATTCTTTTAAGAACAGTCAAAAATGTATTTAGTATTTTCCCAACGTTCTATCCATAGGAATCAAACAATATTATAATATAACCTCGGTTTTATCTCCCTTCTCATCTTCTATTTTCTTTTCAAACTCTTCAAAAACGCCCAAAACATCATTTACAAACTTATCCCTTCTGGCAAAATCTAAATATGAAACCATAACTAAAACAGCTGCTACTAAAACTGATATTACAGTAGCAATTGTATTAAAAATTGGATTGTTGGAATAAATCGTGCTAATAACCAAAGGCACGGCAGCTAATACAACCGACAAGAAAATTTTACTTGAATGATGCTCTAAAAATGAATAAAACATCAAGAAATGCTTGAAATTATTAATATGTGCTTTCGGAAGAATTTTAAACCTACTGATCAGATAGTTCTTCCAGTCATCATAATACTTATATTTTTTACTTGAACTTTTACACAATTTAATGTATTCCTTATATTCTTTTTCAAGGTTCAATACTTCCACAAATGGCTGATTTTTTCTCATAATTCATCTTTCCTATCTATAATGATTTTTTCGATAATAAACGTTCGCAAAAAGCCCTAATTACAAACCGGCAAGCTCTTTTTAGAACTTGCCGGCAACATTTTTTGAAAAATAAAAACAAAACACACTATATTGTCAGATCAATGAAGCGAATCAAATGTAACCTTACAGCTCTTATTTCCGTCAGGCATAAAGTCCAGATCTTCACCGGTTTCCGTCGAAACAATATTTGCAAAGAACATATACGGAGAAACAGTTTTGTATGACGGCTTTTCCCATTCCGGAAGAGCATAATACAGCTCAAATTTCTCGCCTTTTATCCTGCTTGCTGTCATATAACCGAACAAAGCGTGTTCAAAGCTGTGGAGAGATGTTTTCCAACTGTGAGCCTTCGGATAGCGTATGACCGGCTTGTTTGTCTTGCCGTCAACAAAATGCCATATCTCTCCGTCTTCCTTGTCAATCATATAGTCAAACCAGTATTTATGCGTATTGTTCAGATACCTGTAATAGGAAGGGTCGTGGATAGACAAGATCTCACAAGCCTGATCCAATTCCGCAAGTATCCACCACTCCTTGTCGGTGTCCAGTTTGCCGTTTGCGTCAAAACGTCTTGCCCAAGAGCCTGTTTCTTCAATATAGGCTGATTTTAGTATTTTCTGGATCTTAGGTCTTGCAAAATCAATATAGAACGGATCTCCGAGCAGTTCGCCGACCTTTTGTATAACCCAGAAGGTTTTTACGGAATGTCCGAAATCGGTATGATCCGTGCCGAGCTGCATTGACCTTGAATCGCTGTCCACTCCCCAGAAGAATCCATATTCCTCGCTGTAAAACTGTGTGATAAGAATATCAACGATTTTCTTCATATCCTTTTTCCATTCGGTTTTGAACGGTTCCGGCAGAGAAGGCGTCAGCATAAGCATATATGCATAAAGCTGGTCAAGCTGCGCAACGATCTGAACCTCAGGATCCTTTGTGTATCTCGGCTTCCATGTCAGATAACCTCTTCCGTCGTCCATATAAACATTGAAAATGAAGTCCTTGATCTGCAGAATTTTGTAAAGCACGGTTTTATCATGGGTAAGGAAGTAGTACATTCCAAGACCGGTTATACCGTATGCAAGATCCTGACTGGTTCGCAGTATGTAATTGTCATCCCACTTGCCGCTTTTGATCTCCTTTGTAACGTGCATACCGTAGTTTCCGTCAAAAGCATTCAAAAGCGCAAGAGCGCCGTTGCGGCAAACCTCAAGATAATGTGAATCTCCCGTCATGTGATATGCTATTCCGAAAGCGTATGTAAGTCTTGAGTGAGCACGGACATAATTCTTATCCGTTTCAATAAGGCCCTTTGTATCGTCACTTTCAACCGCAGTCTTGAACTCTTTTGGCCATTTTTTCTTATCTCCCGGCAAAACCTTTCCTTCATTGGTAATATAGGTCGGGAACAATCCATTTTTCATGCCGGTGATCTCATCCTTATCCCAGAACTTCATAAGATCATCAATATGATCTTTCCAGACCTGCGGACCGAATGCGTCATTGACAAGCTTGTTCACATCAAAATTGTTTGCTTCGTTTTTCATTTTAATGCACTCCTTGTATGTTTTTTGATTTTCAAATATATCGTCGACCTTATTTATAAAGAAAGTCTGTAATTGCAAGCTGAACACCCGATGTTTCCTCATCAAACGTAAATCCCGAAACAGAACAGCCGATGCTGAGCATATTGCAGTTCGGATTTTCAGCGCATACTGCGTCACGATTTTCCTTGAAGTCGTCAATTACAGCCGCCGGGATGCCATAATTTCAGTTGCCTGTTCAACCGAACAAACAATATGATTACAGTAATGTGTTTTATATCTTATAAACTATATTTTTAGTATATATGTTCCAGATTCTGTTTTTGTCTTAACCATAAAACCAGGATCACTCAATGCTTTCCTAATACACTCTTTATTAAACGGAATATGTAAAGATGGGATTTCATCTATTGATGACTTAAACTTGGGCAGTTTTTCCCAGAGGTCAACAATTTCCTCCTTTATCATTCTGCTGTCGCTTTCTACTAAATCATCATAAGTTGTATAATCAGGATAAACAACAATTATAGGTAACCCCATAGTGTTTATTCCATAATCAATCTCTTCACTTAATGCACGACTATTCTTTGTAATTGAACTTAAAAAAAGAACAATATTCTTTGAATTCCGTATTCTTTCACGGAGTCGGGGTTTTAATGTTGTTTCCCAATCACTGCCATCCCTAACGTTATAGGTCTTATCATGAGAGTTTATAAACGGGAAATCGGTATCAGCGGCTTTCCAAGCCTTTAGCAAATTATAATACACAAAATCATGGGTCGAATTTGCTCCAAGATTGTTTTCCGAAAATGGTTCATCAACATAAAATGCACAATAGTTTCCATTACGATATGCCATGAAATCACTCCTATTAAACTAAATCTAATATTGATATTGAATTTTTTGCAGAATTTCGTACAACTAAATATACGTCGCAATTTATTTTGGATCTATGAAGCTGTAAGAATTTTACCAAAAACTCAAGAATATCCTTTTCACTCTTTCCTGTTCCTGCTCTTCCTGCCCCCAAAAGCGGAAAGATCAAAGGGTTGCCTTGATTTCTTTCTATAGAATGCTTAAATCCACACATCAAAGCATGCATATACTCTTCGTCAGTAATATATGGATGAAGTTTTTCATCAAAGCAAGTCAATCCTAACAAAAAATATGTTGCATTCCCAGCGGTTATTTCAACTACAGTACCTGCATCATATCTTTTCAACTTTCCGGCCGGCTTTTGGTCATGTTCCAATGGTTTATAATGTTTAGACTCCAGCTGACTTTGAATTTCTGAATCCAATTTTTTTATCTTATACGGCTTATCTTTGATTATTTTATTAATTGCAGCTCCATGTAGGGTGTTTCTGCTAATTAGGTTATCATCAACTATTGTATCAAAACATCTATTTACAGAAACCAAAATATTTCTATGCTTATACTGATTATTGCTTATCAATTCATCTGAAAACACATCGCCATATTTTACATATACAGCATGATTATTTCCAACATCAAACAGTTTAACTTCTTTTGTGTTTATAACTACAACTGCACCAATAATACAGCATATTGCAAATACGGCAAACAAAAGGAGAAGTGCAAACAATAACTTATAATACCATTCTGCACAGATAATATCATCAAATGAAACAAATAGTGCAATTATGCCCCAAAAGGCAAAAACTGTACCGGTCCATTTCTTCGCAAAATTTAATATGTATCTTTTTTCTTTCCATATCGTCATAAAAGTATTCTTCATTCTTTACTTTCATCTCTTTCAGAAATCAGTTAAGAATTCACTTTGCCAATCAATTATCAGCATACATTCTTTATATCATAAATCTAACAAAAATCCCCTTATTCGTCAACAAATTTGGCATATCATGCGAGTTTTAGGCACAAGAATAACCTGTTCAACAATGTCTGTAAAAAAATTCACAGGAGTTTACTTTTTCATTTAAACCTGCATATGATTATACATACGCAAACAGCCGAGAAACTTCTGTTCTCGGCTGTGTTTATTGTTTTTTATGAAATAGTGGGTTGAATCGTAAGAAAAGGTTTGTATGAATATCTTTGCTGTCTGGAATGTCATTGGTATCTTCAACAATAAACGCAACGCACAAATGATACTTTTTACTCGTTTCCATTGTAAGCTCCCTTACATTAATAGTTACAGAAAAGACGGAACGTCTATCTGTCACAGTAACCTTTATCGGAAGTATCCCCCGAATACTTCCTCTTGATGGAGAATTTGAAAAAAACAGGCTGTGATTCATCAATTTCTGTGTTTATTGTAATGATAAGTACTATTATCGGACTTTTTCCGATAGCACTATACGCGATTAAAAAATATGTGTATAATGAGCCTTCTTTAAATACGGAATCTGTGTAGCTGTTTGTTGTTACGAAAGTAACAACACCGCCATTTCTGTAATCCAGTTAATACGACACATATATAGCCCAATAATGGTATAAATAAAAATCATAGAAAAACTTACAATGTAAAACCGCTGATAATTCTCGTACTAAAAATACAAATACTGTTAATAGAATTTATTAGCATTATTTAATCTTGATTGTGGAATCTATATTATTCTATCTCACCTTCAGACTGTCATCAAAATACTCAAAGATAGGTTCAAGGAAAAACTCAATAATCCTACGCTCTTCTATTTTAATCTCCGCTGTGCCGCTCATACCCGAAGATATAGGTACTTCAGCACCATTTACAATGAATGAAGTTTTGTCAATCGCAACCTTTATCTTGTAGATAAGCCCTCTCCGTTCATCTTCAATAGCTGACGGACTTACATAAATTATCTTGCCGTTAACTGTTCCATATTTCTGGAACGAAAACGTATCAAGCTTGACTGAAACCTCCTGTCCAGCAAAAACATATCCAATATCCTTGTTCAATACGTCTGCTTCAATAATTAACTCCGCATTTTCGGGAACGACAGTCACTATAGGTTGTGCCGATGTAACAACTCCGCCAATGGTTGTTATATCAACCGTCTGAACCGTTCCGTCAACAGGCGATGTAAGTATCTGCGATTTATTGCTTTGATTTTTCAGTTTCAAATCAGATTCATAATCAGTAAGAGTCTGGTTATTTTGAACAAGCATATTTGTTAGTCGCTGCTCAAATTCTGTCTTTGCGGATTGCAATGATGTTTCTGACTGTTCCAACAGTTCTTCCTGCTTTTGCACATTTTTCTCTTGCGCAGAAATATCTTTTATCAACAACTCAATCTGACGCTGTAATTCCGAAATCTCGGTTGAGTTTTCCGCTGATTCATGTTCCGCACGTACTTTTTGAAGCTCATACTGCTTTAGAATCTCCTCATATATATTCTGCTTTTCATCAAGTTGGTATTTTGCAACCGCACCTGCCTCATACAGTTTTGAGTATTCCATATACTCCTTCTTGGCTGTCTCAAGCTGCAGCTTATAATTTTCAAGTGCTTGTCCTTCGGGTGAACTACTACTGTACAAAGTCTCGGCATCGGTCTTCTGTTTTTTTAGGGCGGTTAAATCTCCGTTAAGCTTTTCAAGAGAATTCTGCTCGATTTCAAGCTGTTTTTCATACTGTAGATACTGGGATTGGTGTTGACTTAACATAAGCTGGTTTTCATTCTGCATGACAATCATCAGCTTTACAACTTGAATGTCACTTTCCTCGGCAATGCCGTTTTCCTCTGCATATTCCGAAATATCCTTCCCATCCAGAAGCAATTCAATTAAATCATTTTGCAGGGTAAGCTCACTGATTTTGCTTTCATAGTTTTCAATACCAATTTGCTCAACAGTAGAGTCAAGAATTATGAGTTCCTGTCCTTTTTTGACAGTTTCGCCCTCTTCAACAAGGATTTGAGTTACAATACCATCATAAAGCGGCTGTACAAATTGAACCCCCTCCTTGGGTACAACCCTTGCAGAAGCAATTGCTACTTCGTCCATTTTGCCAAAGCAAGACCAGCCTATTGCTGAAGATACGATTACAATCGTAAGCCAAATCATAAGGTGTCCAAGAGGAGAAACCGGCTTCTCAACAATTTCAAGTGCTTCAGATAGAAAGGCAGTTTCAAGGCTTTTGTCGTATTTGTTTTTCAGTTTTTTTAGCATTTCATTCACCTCACATTCTGCTGCTGTGATAGCAAATGATAATACAAACCTTTGGATTCGATAAGTTTGTCTTTGGGACCATATTCAGCTATCTGTCCACGCTCTACAACCATTATCAAATCCGCATCTTTAAGTGTTGAAAGTCGGTGCGCAATTATCAATACAGTTCTCCCCTTGCAGATTTCTTTAAGATTACGCTGAATAATGCTTTCCGATTCATAATCCAATGCAGAAGTGGCTTCATCAAATATAAGAATTTTCGGATCAGTCAGTAACGCCCTCGCAATTGCAATACGCTGTTTCTGACCGCCGGAAAGTCCAGTACCCTTTTCTCCGACCATTGTGTCATATCCTTCGCTAAGTTCAAGAATAAAGTCGTGCGCACCTGCAATTTTTGCCACACGGATTATATCGTCCATACTTGCAGCTGGATTTTGTATAGCAATGTTCTCACGAATAGAAGCATTGAAAAGAAAGTTTTCCTGTAAAACTACACCAATTTGTGTTCTAAGCCAGTTGGGATCTGCAAGAGCAAGATCTACTCCGTCAATCAGAATCTTTCCCGATTCGGGAACATAAAGTCGTTGAACAAGCTTTGAGATCGTACTTTTCCCCGAGCCGCTTCGTCCTACAATTCCTACAACTGTATTGGGGCGTATTCCAAAGGACATATTTTTTATTACCTCCGCACCGTCAGCACGGTAACGGAAAGAAACCTTGTCAAAACGAATATCCCCCTTTATTGCAGGGAGTCTTGTTTTTGAATTATCCATCGTAGGTTCAGGTTTTGTGTTAAATATGTCGCCAAGTCTCTGAACCGAAATGGAAGTCTGCTGAAAATCCTGCCACATCTGTACAAGCCTTAATACGGGGCCGCTTACTCGTCCCGAAAGCATACGAAACACCACAAGCTGTCCCACAGTAAGCTTGCCGTCGATAACAAGCCTTGCTCCAATCCATAAGATCAGTAGATCGAAAACCTTTTGTACAAACTGTGCTGCTGCACCTGCATTGCCTGAAAGGATGGAGGTTTTGAACCCTGCTTTTGTGTAATTAGCGAGAAGCCCCTCCCACTTTTTCTGTGCAGATGGTTCAATTGCAAAGGATTTTATTGTCTGCACTCCTGTAACTGCTTCAACAAGATACGATTGAGATTCCGCTCCACAATTGAATTTTTCGTCAAGTCTTGATTTTAAAACAGGCGTTACCAAAGCTGAAATCAATACTAATATTGGAATTGAAGCCAATGTTATAATGGTAAGCTTCGGACTGTAAAAAACCATTACCACTATGTATACTATTATAAAAAGAGCGTCCAACAGGGTTGTCATAGGAACACCTGTCAAAAAACGCCTTATGTTTTCAAGTTCACGGACTCTTGCCACCGTATCTCCGACACGTCTTGTTTCAAAATACCTCAACGGAAGTCTGAACAGGTGGTTGAACAGGCGGCAGCTGAGGATAACGTCAATTTTGCTTGCGGTATGGGTGAAAACATAGTTTCGTGCAACAGAGAGTATTGTTTCAAAAACAGCTATCATAAGCAAACCAATTGCAAGAACGTCAAGTGTGGAAAGGCTGTTATGCACAAGCACCTTATCTATAACCGACTGGGTAATCAATGGGGAAAGCAACCCGAGAACCTGCATCATAAACGCAGCTGCTAACACTTCCAAAAGCGGCATTTTATATTTTATAATTGTGGGCAAAAACCATTTAAATCCGAATTTTACATTTCTATTCTGCATCGTCCTTGGGACAAACAGCAGAATTTTTCCGTTCCAGATTTCTGTTAGTCTGTCCATTGCTATGATATGAGGCACATTGTTTTTGGGGGTAATTACAAGACAGCGTTCACCATCTGATTTTAGTATAAGAAAATATCCTTCATTTGTATTTAGCATGGCAGGGAAAGTCATTTTAACAAGCTTTTCAGGAATAATTACTGCGGATTTTGCTTTTATCTTCAGCAGCTTTGCCGCACGTAGTATATCATCGTTACCAAAGGACTTTCCCTCCATAGCCAGCAGATGAATTATATTTTTAGCGTCCGCAGAAATTCTGTAATATGCTGCAATTGTCATCAGACATTGTAAACCGAAATCCTGTTCTTGCTCTTCTTTTTCTACTGTTTCGTTCATTCGTACGCTCCTTTATATAAAGCATTGACCTTCACATTTGCGAAGGTCAATACAGTTAATATTTATGATACGGATTTTATCCACATCTGAGAAACAATATCGGTTGCTGTTTCGTTGCCATGTTCAATAGCTTCTGCCCAGTCCATTCCGGTGTCTTCTTCAAAGGAAGCCATTGCTTGAATAAGTTGGTTAACTTGAGTGTTGGTTATAATGCGGCCGTCAGAAGTGGAAAAATTCTCAATTTGATAATAAATGTTGTAATACTGATTATTTATAGTTATTGAATCGTCAGTTCCCACAAAATTGATCAATAAGTTGTTTTCAGATTTGCTGAAAACAATATTCTCTGCAGAAATTCCTTCCCCAAAAATGATTTTATCTGACTTGCCGTAAGAACTGCTGCAATAATAATCCTCGATGGTATCATTTCCGT
>JBJEQS010000372.1:0-10607 GCA_051881875.1 Oscillospiraceae bacterium | reverse complement strand
TGCAATAATAATCCTCGATGGTATCATTTCCGTCGCCGAGATTGAAAATGTATGTATCATCTCCTGTTCCGCCGTAAAGTGTATCATCACCCTTGCCACCGATGATAACATCGTTGCCGCTGCCACCGATAATGATATCTCCATTATCGGAGCCGACAAAGAAATCCGCACTGTTTGTACCTTTAAGAAAATCTGTTCCGTCAGCAACAAATCCGTTGTGCATAACCTTGATAATTTCCGCAGCATATTCAGATGAAATCTTCGCAAAATTAATTGCAAAATCGTTGATTCCTTTTATTCCGCCGTCATCAAGATACTGTACATATCTTGCAACATCGCCGAGAATACTCTTCGCCTGCTCATCGCCGTGAGCAAGCTGATATTCCAGAACATAGTTCACCAGATCCGCATTCAGCTTTTTTGTTCCGTCCTCGTTTTCGGTATATCTGAGCAACGCAGCATAATCTTTGATATATGCCTCTACACACAGCTCGTTATAATACATATTAAACAGTTCCTGATATGCTTCTTTAAGCATAGGTGCAGCGGCTGAATGTGGATTTGCTCCCGATGTGCCTACATATTTTTCACCCAGCATTGCCTCGATGACCGTAAGCTGCTTTGCATCCATGTATGCTCCCCTGCTGCCGTCGGCAACATCGTTTGCGCCGCAGATGAAATATAAGATCTGCTCCGCAAGCGCCAAACGCTTGTCCGTATCCTGCTCAGCGGCAAAGCTTTCAACCAGCGCTTTCAGCTCGCCGGTTTCATCGAGAGCCATTGCGTTATGCAGAGAATGAACATTTCCTATACTGCGGATATCCGGCAGCTCCTTTATATCATCGGGAATATCAATATCAACGCTTTCAACCGTATCAAACAAATCGGCAGAGACCCATAGCTCACCTATGCTGCCTTTTGTGCCGTCAGCAAGAGTGAAGCCTGCAGCATTTCCTATAGTTGCCTCTGTGTCTGTTTCGGCATTGACATTCTCATAGCCGAGATTTATCGAGGTTATGCCAAGCTCCGCAAGGGTTTTCATCTCACCCTCACCGCTTGCGCCGTTTCCGTCTGCATCAACCCATACACGCAGACTGCCGAATATCTCGTCATTTTCATCAATAACGCCATCACCGTTGCCGTCATACTGCGCAAGCGCTTCAAAGCCGTTCTTTGCGGTCGTTCCGTCGGCAAGCAGAGTCTTGTCGCCGAAAAGCTCGCCGCCGTCGTCGATCGTACCGTTGCCGTTAAGGTCAAGGCAGAGAAAACCGTCCTTCTTTGTCCAGTTTATCTTTTCTGCAAATCCGTTTTTATCAAGGTCAAAGTTTGCGCCGTCTTCTTTCTTCTCAATATTGAATCCGTCACCGTCGAGATCAAGAATAAGAGGGTCGTATTTGGTGGTTGAAGCATTGTTAACTTTAGAACGTTCCTTACCTAAAATGTTATAAAATATAAAATTCTTTATTATATCAATCCCGTCTTTATATGATTTTGCAAATTCATCTAATGCATCGTGATCATATAAGTATTCTCCAAAACCATCCCAAAATTCAACCAAGTCTTCTGCTTTTTCGTAAATACTTACTAAAGCGGGCCCAAGTTTTGGAAATTCATCCATTAACTTTTGAGCAATGTCATCTCCAATAGAATTTGAAGCATCTACAATATTTTTTACAGGATCTTTATGTTCTTGATAACTTTCATAAAATTTATCCCATTCTTTTGAAGATGATGGAAAATTCTGCGAGTATTTTTCTGCAAGTGCAATTTTATATGCTTCATAGCTTGCATCAACATCTTTTAACATTTCAGATAATATCTGTTCTTTTTCTTCTGTTGCACCAACATAAGCATCATTTAATGCAATTTCAAAAATTTCCTTGGAAATCATAGCTGATCCTATATCAACAATTGTTGTTCCAAATAAGCCTCCACCGATTTCAACTGGAATATTCTCTTCACCAAGTGAAAAGAATACATTCATTATTTTTACACCAGCATATTGTTTTTGTTCTAAAGTAGCTTTAGGGTCATTATAAACTGCATTCCATTTATAAATCTCTGAGAAACTATTTATATTTTCTATACTTGTGTCTAAGATATCTGTTGCTGAATCCACACCATCTTTTACTTCGCTTGCATCAGATATGAAATCAATTACATCGTAATTATTCATTTTCTAAACCTCCATTAAGTGATATTTTAACAAAATTAAATCCTAACGAACCGTTTTCTGAACCAAAATATAATCCCCCTTGATCAAACTCATAAAATAAAGCCCGTTCTTTTTGTATGTTCGGGATGCCTATTTTGTTAATTATTTCTTCAAAACTATTATTTGATGATAAACTATTTATTTCTATTTTATTTTGTTCTAATGCATCAGAACTGAACGCAATGGAAATTATATTTTTTTCATTATCCAAATCAACAACAGCCAAACATTGTTCATTATAAAAAATAGCCGGAGTTTTTTCTTGGTACCCTTGAACTTCTCTAAGTGAATACTCTTCTCCTAACTCATCAATCGTAAATGGCAAAGATACTTTTTTGTCGTTGATTTCAATATTATTTATTTCATCAAAAGTCAAAGCTTGACTTTGTATGTTTTCTATTTGACTGAATGAAGTTATTATTTCAGTCTGCTGCGTTGTTCCACTCGATTTGCAAGCCGACAAGCTAAGTGTAATTGCAGCCGCCGCCAATAAGCTTAAAAGTCTTTTTTTCATAGATTTACCTCCAAGATGTATTTCTTATGTCAAATCAAATATATTAATTTTTGACAAAAGTTTTTAATTAATACAAATCAGCACAAAGAAAATTTGCTGATTTTTAAACATTTATTAACACTACACTTTAATTGTATCGCATTATGGGGTATCCGTCAACACCCATAAAAGCACCAAATTAAACGGAAAACTGTAACGGTTTACTAAAAATTCTCGATAAGTTTATCAAGAATAAACCTTATGCACATGATATTCGCTTCTATTTCCGCAAGCTCATATTTCAGCTTGAGAACGTTGTTTTCTGCCTCCATAAGCGCCGTTTCGTTGATTCTTCCCTCTTCAAGCAAAACATGGGAGATCTCAAGCCGCTTTTCCGCCGTCTCAAGCGCCGCCTCCGCTGCCTTATGCTTTGCGGAAAGGGAATCGGCATTTCCGCAGGTTTCATACACGAACAGCTCCAGCGATTCGGAATAGCGTTTTGCATTATTCTCTGCGATATCCGCTTCATTGTAATAATATTCGGCTTCTCCTGTAATGTAATCCTGCACACGGTCGAAATATTCGCTATTATATGAGGACGGCGTCATTCCGTTTTTCAGATTTTCAAGAGTTTCCGCATAAGCTTGATATATCTCCGCCTGCCTGCGGTAATATTCGGGATAGAAGCTGTTCTTCTCAAATTCTTTCAGCATTGCTTCGGTGGAATAAGCTGTTTCGGCGTATTCCGTTAAGAATTCTCCAAGCTTTTCATCTGCACCAAGCTCATATTTTTTCAGAAGCACATTCCGCTCATTTTCACAAACGGTAAGCTCGGATTTAACCTGTTCAAGCTCAGCTTCTGCCGCAAGGACGTCACTTTCCGTTGCGTAGCCAAGCTTAAGCGTTTCACGCATAACAGAAAGCTCATGCTCCTTCTGACAAATCATACCATTAAGGTAAACCTGCTCCTCGCTGTTTGAGTTTATATTCCATAAAATAGTATAAGCTTCAAGTTCAAGCTGTTTAGTCTGCTGCTCCGTGATTTTTTCGGAATATTCCGCATAAAGCAAGTCAAGCTGTTCCTGCATTTTGTAAAGTTCAAGCTTCATTTCAAGTTCGCAGCCATAAATGCGCTGATAATCGGCTTGGTACCGCTGTTCATTCAGAGTGCCGCTTCCTTTGCCGCTTTCAAGCTTGCTGATAGTGTTTTCGTTGGACTCGATCTGCTTTTCCAACTCGGATATACTATTCACAATAGTATAGTCGTCAAGCAGCTGCTTTTCAGCAGTAAGGGAGATGTTTTCGGCTTGGCTGCTTTTCGTTATGTATTTTTCAACCAGCTTTTCTATTGAAATATATTCGCTTATTCCTGCTGCCCCTGCTTTTATTATAGGAAAAATCATCAGAATAGGGAGAATAGCTGCAACTGTTCTGTACTTCTTCATTTTCTCCCCCTTTATTTTTTCATTATGTTATCACATCATTAGAATAGACAATACACATCAAATTGACATTAAAAATGTTAATTTTTTTCAATCAAAGCGTTTAAATCTTATGACATACCCTTATCAGAATTAATCACACGTTATTCCTCTTTTTCAAGAAAATACCCTCTATCGGTCAATTCATTATATATTCGGTCGCGTTCATATGGAAGAACAAACACATCATAAGGCCTATAAGTAGTTTTTAACTCTTTAAATACAATCGTTATTGATATAACTACCGCAACGGCTATTATTGCAGAAAGAATCATATTAACAATTATTCCAATCAAAGTATCTCCATTTGTCCCCCAATTCAAAAATTGTTTAAAAATATCAATTAGCTGATTCGCAAGAACTGATATTAACACAGCAATAAGACTGAACGCCATAGGTTTCGTAACTCTATTATGATTGTATAACTCAGTATAACGTTCAATCAAATAATCAACATCAGTTGTTTTGCTGCAGAATTCATCAAAAGCCTTGCAAACTTCTTGAATTGCTTCATTTGTATTCATATTCTGATCGGTTAATTTTTTGAAATAATCAGCAGTCGTGTTTGATTTGCTGAAAGTTATCTCAACTTTGTTAGTAGCATCTTTTTTCGTATCATTATTTTTTAAATTGTTTTCTGACATAAAATCACTCCATATTCACAATAATTTAGTCATTAAAAGCTTTTCATATTAGTCAAAACTGATTCAGATTTTAATCAGAATCCAATGACTGTATTATTTTCAAAGCATCTTGTAACTCGTTTTCAAAAGTATATGAAATCATCAATTCATCTTCTGAAACCACTTTTGTATCAACTCGATGATTATACCTTCCTCTTAAAACTGCAAATCTAGAATCAAGAGAACTAGCTTTCATATTTTTACACTTATATAAATATTCATTATTTCGCAAGCAGCTCAAATCCTTTCATAATATATTAAGAAATCATATTATAAATCTACACAAAAACACGTATTTTGTCAACAATTTTGGCATAACCTGCAAATTCCAGACACAAAAAAGTGATTATTCTTCTCGGTTTATGAAAAACAATGTCGTTATGTCTGTGCCAAAACTGAAATTCTGATGTTATCGTTATAACTTCATTTTTAGAGATTTACAGCTTTGATAACCTCAAACTAAAAATTCCACATAAAGCAAAATCGTTTATCACTTTGCGGCAAATAATACTGCAAAGCAATAAACGATCGCATAATACTGTTTTTAAAACCTTATGCCTTCTTGCAAGATTTTGGCTCCTTGATCTGGTGAAGTCCCCACCATGAAGCTGAACCACCAGCAACTGTTGCCATTTTACCTGCCACCTTCTTGATTACTTTAGCAGCGAGCGGCTTATTATTCTTCATATTTACACCTCCTATCTTTTACAATTGCAGCTATTACTAACAATGTCACAAGTACAAGCGTATATATTATCAATGCACCATACTTATTTGACAAGGCTATCAAAATAGTTCCTATTATTCCATATCCAATCCCAAGCATTGCCGCTACGCATTTGTGAAATTTGCGTTTATGTTTTGGTATCGGCTTATTTTTATGTTCAATCGGACAATCCAAAATAATTATTGCTACGCACAAAACTGAAATCAACACAGAGAGACATGGAGTCATTTTTTCATATGTAGTATGGTACATAATTAATACTGATATAAAAGAAATACAAAACGAACAATTACATTTGAAATATGTGTCTGCGTGGAAACCGCCTGTAAATTGACGTATTATCATAAAAAACGCCAAGAAAACAACACTTTCAAACATACTGCGAAATATAATACCTATACCTATAATCAAAATTACATTAAGCAGTGAAGATATTGTGATTTCAATACCGTACTGATAATACTCTTTGTCATCATCGGAATCATTTATTACACCGCATTTCAATAGATACCGAAGTATTAGCTCGCTTAAACGGCTAATCATTGTACCACATCCTAACTATCGACATAAATTTACCAAAAATTTAGTATTTCGTCAATATTTTTGGCACGACACGCAAGTTTTAGGCACAAAACGGTATAAGGTACAGCTGCATAAGAATCATCTACAGCTTATCCACTAATTATTTACTTAAAATAACATTGCAGCAAAAACATCCATTTTCTTCATAGAAATCACATCGTCCATTATACTTCAAGGAAATATCTCTAATAATTTGAGTTCCAAAACCATGTAGATCTTTTTCCGGTTTTGTTGTTTTCAAATCGTGGTTATTACTAATAACAGAACCCTCAATTGTATTTTTCAAATTGAACGTATAATTATAGCCATCATCTGTGATTTTTATATATATCCTTTTTTCTCCTTCCTTTATATTATTGCAAGCTGTAATCGCATTTTCAAGCATATTGGAAAGTAATCTGCATAAATCCAAATCATCTATACCATCGAAATCCATAACAGATAGACACGTTGAATCAATACCAAAAGATTTAGCCGTCGACAATTTGGCATTAATAACTGCATTTACTATATCATTATTTGTCCTAATAAAAATTCCTGTATCAGATAACGCACCTATATTCTTCTCTATATTCGATATTGCCAGTTCCACATTATTATTCTTCAACAAAGTGTATATTACCGAAAAGTAATCCTTAAAATCGTGACGCATCTTACGTATCGCATCATATTCAATCTCTGCATTTTTAGTATACTGCCTGCTGTATTCCTGTGCGAGTTTCAATGCTTCATTTTCTCTTACCGCCTTATTCTTTTTACTTAAATCCACAACTAAATAACATACTGCTATGTTTATAAGAATTATCCCGGCAAAAGCAATCACCACATATTTTGCTCCATGATCATCATCCGGATTTAAAACAATTAAATTAAGTATAGCACCAATCGCAATACTTATTAACAACACCACAGAAATTAATATCCATTCCGTCATTACCAATTCATTGTCAACTGTGTTTTTACATGTTAATACTCTCAAAGATAACATAACCAGATACAAGACCAACAATTGAACCGCCAAAATTGAAATAAATCTTTCAAAAGTATTCCCTGACAATATATAATACAAATTCTTATTGAACAATACTGTTGCAATATTACCTATAAAAGCAGTTGAAATCAAAAGTATTAGAGCTGGGAATACAGAAGCGAAAAATTTCTTCAGAATAGTTCCCTTTAAAGAAATCAAACTATAAACAAAAATAATTACAACATATATTAGTGCATAAAAATGCTCAAAAACAGTTTCAGCGTTAATCATTGTCACTGCAACCGTCAAAAGCACAGCATATAACATTGCTGGACTATGCAAATACTCTCTTCCTTTTTTGTCGCCCAGATACTTATATATAAAATATGTTACAATAACCCCTTGATAAAGATTAACCAATGTTTCAAATACGCCCCATAAAATATCACTCATACTTTTGACCTCAGATATAATGTGTATTTTTCATCAACATCCTTTTTATAGTTTTTACTCATAGGCAATCTTATATTAAGCGAACCAATCAATACTTCATCCATTCGATTATCCAACTTTGATAAATATCGGATGTTTATCAAATATCGTTTATGTATCCTTACAAAGTCATATTCCCGATATTTTTCTTCGCACTCATTTATACCTATACGCATTCGTATTGGCATATCTTTACCCTTTATATAATACTTTACGTAATGACGATCACTTTCCATATATACTATGTCTCGTATATATGCAGCACACCGACCTGAAACATCATCTTCAAGAATTATTTTTTCATTCTGCTTCATATGTGTCATTAGTTTTTTTACTATTTCTCCGATACTATCCTCAAGAGGAATGCTGCAATTCTTTCTAATAAAATGAAAAGGTTGAAAATCCATGCTTTCATATACCAGTTCAGAATGACTTGTAACAAAGATGATAAAACAGCTTGAGAAATCATCTCTTAACATTTTTGCAACATCAAATCCTGACATTTTAGGCATATCAATATCAAGAAAAATCACATCAAACCGATCCTGCATATATGCTTTAAAAAGCAGCGATCCGCTTGTATATGACAAAACTTCAAAATCGTCAGTATAATCATTAAATGCTTCTCCAATTGTATTGCATATATTTTGCAAAATCACCGCATTATCGTCACATACACCAATTCGTATCATATTTATTGCCTCCCGGATATGATTGTTTTGAAAGCTGCTGTATTATCAATACACATCTAAATATTTTCTATGATAGACATAGCATATTTATATAAATTATTATCAGAATTTCTGATAATAATTACATTACAAATGTATTTTTAGTTATAATTATCATATAAGTTATGTGGGGTGAAGAGTATGAGCGAACATTCGATCAAGGAATTATCTTTAGGAGAAATCATCGGAAACACATTGGCCGATTTAAGAAAGAATACCGGCATGACTCAAAAAGAATTTTCAACGATTTTTGGCGTAAGCGAAAGCAACATTGCACACTATGAACAAGGAATTACCATACCAAGTGCTGATATGCTTTTAAAATACGCCGACTATTTTAACGTAAATATTGATTATCTTTTTGGAAGATGCAATTGTAAAATCAAATACAATCAACTCAACGCTCCACTCTCAAATGACATGAAAATAAGTGAAATGATAAACATCGTTTCGGAATTTTCCAAAAGCAAAAGAAATTACTTATACTCAACAATTTGCCTACTCTCCAAAGGTAAACTAAATAATAAAGATTAAAAATTATTATCACAAATAATATACTAATCGGTCATTACATTAGCACTATTGATGTAATGGCCCCTTTTCTTGCCTATATTTATGTTTGTACAACATAATCTTTGCATAATCAGATCGACTCCTAGCGTAAAAATCGAATAAAACGCAACTATCTTTTCCTTATTATGTTTATAAAGATAATCGTTTTTATGATATCCGATTTTTCACCGGCATTCAACACATAACCGACAAACAGTATAAAAAACAGTACAAAATAGTTGATTTGTGCATAAGACACAACCTATATCATTTCAATAATAATTCTTTCACCAATTAATACTTACAAGAAAACTTATTTGACTACAATACTTTGAACAACATCTATAAAATGGGTAAATAGGATGCTATGAAAGGTATTGACGTCATTAATGTTGATATGGATAAAATACGTTCTCAGATATGAGCTATCAAAGGTATTTGGGGAAACAAGACTCAATCAGATTATGGATATAATAATTGAAAACCACATTTACTTCTTTGCATTAAAAGAGCCGCCCATACCATTTACGGTACAGGCGGCTTCTTTATGTTCGGATATAATTAAAAACTTTGTCGTTTCCATCTTCAACAGATTCATACCCCTGCTGTTCGATATTGTCAAGCCAGGTATCAGTAAAATCAAGCACACTGCTCATTTTCTGGACGGAATCTGGTGTAGGCTCTGCTTCTGCATCATAGGTTTCGTAAATACCCATTCCGCTGTTTTCATAGCTTATAGGGATAACCTTCTCCTTGTCATAATCCACCTTGAAATATATAAGCGGATCATACATCAAATCTCCATTCTGCTCATAGGTGTGTGCAATGGAGAAAACATCTTCGTGCATTTCAATCGAAAGGGTATCCCATCCCTCACCGGCTTCAAACGTCATAGCTTCTTTCTTTCCGAACATTATGTCAGGAAAGTTCTCGCTGAATCGCTCAAAGATCTCCTTGTTCATACTATCGTCGGTAAGCTCAAATTTGGTAAGTTCTTCGTGTACCTCCTCAAGCCGTGTTTCAGCCTTCATAAGTTCATCAGCCTTCGGGAATGGGATCTCAACATCAATCTTCATCTGCTCAAGCTCTGCTCTCATTGTATCGACCTTCTCCTGTGACTGCCGAATATCCTTGTCAATATTATTGATACAATTATCAAGACGGATAATATTCCCTGCAGTCGTTTCGGGATTAAGGTCACAATAGTGGTGCTTTTCTCCCTCAAGACAAGCCTTTGAAACTCTTGTCATAGTATCGAAGAGCAAAGACAGCTTTAATCCACGATATTCACCGATGGGAACAGTTTTTCCTTCTGCCGTTTTAGCTATGTTTTTCAGAATAGCGTCCTTTATTGCTTCACCGGCTTCTGCTCGGTCGGTATATACCTTATCACCTATCTTTAATGGATAGCTCTCCTTACCCTCCTCATTCACAATTTTTGGCTGTGAGTTTGCTGTGTCAAGATCAGCTTTATTGTGTTTGATATGTAGCTCTGCAGCCTGAATTGATGCAGGAATTTTTACCCTTATGTTATCCTGCAGCTCATATATCTTCTCTGAATAACGGGATTTCTCGGATTTTAATTCCTTGATCTGCGTCTGGAGCTGCATTTCTTCCTTTATTAAGGGATTGCCCGACACAACAAGAGAGCTTAAATTTTCTCAAAAATAATAGTGTATGA